>JBAPMW010001074.1:0-7301 GCA_049278815.1 Hyphomicrobiaceae bacterium | reverse complement strand
CCGCCGCCGCCTCCGCGCCGCGCCCCTGCGCCTCCGCGATCGCGCCGCGCGCCCAATGGGCCTCCGCGCTGTCGGAATCGAGCTTGAGCGCCCGCTCCACGTCCTTGAGCGCCAGCTCCGGCTGCTGCTGGCGGTAGGTCCAGGCCCGGTAGGCGAACGCCTTGACCGAGCGCGGCTCCAGCTCGATGGCGCGCGCGAAGTCGTTGAGCGCCTCGTTGTAGGCGTCGGCCTTGGCGTAGGCGAGCCCGCGCGACGCGTAGGCCAGCGCGTGTCGGGCATCGATGTCGATGGCGGTGGTGAAGTCCTTGACCGCGGCGGCCGGATGGCCCGCCGCCAAGTAGGCGGCGCCGCGCAGCACGTAGAGCTCGGCGTTGCGCGCATCGAACGCGACCGCCCGGCTGAAGTCCTCCACCGCCTCGTCGTCGCGCTCCAGCATGGCCTTGGCCTCGGCCCGGGCGCGATAGGCCGCGCCGAAGCGCGCATCGAAGCCCACCGCGCGCGTGAAATCCCGGATGGCGGACTCCGGCCGGAGCGCGGCAAGATGCGTGCGGCCGCGCCCGGTGAACGCCGCCGGGTTCACCGGCACCAGCGCGATCGCCTTGTTGTAGTCGGCGAGCGCCGGCTCCAAGACGCCGAGCCGCAGATGGGCGCCGGCCCGGTTGGAGTAGGCCGCGGCATAGCCGGGGGACAGCAGCAGCGCCCGGTCGAAGTCCTTCATCGCCTCGCGCACGGCGCCGAGGCCCAGGAGCACGTTGCCGCGATTGTTGTAGATCGCCGCGTACTCCGGATAGAGCTGGAGGGCGCGGTTGTAGTCCTCGATGGCCTCCTTGGGCTTCTGCAGCCGGGCATGGGCGACGCCGCGGTCGCTCAGCAGCACCGCCCGGCGCTCGTTGGGCAGGGTCTTGTCCTGCAGAGCCGCGCTATAAAGCGCGATCGCCTGATCGATCTGGCCGCGCGCCAGCGCCAGCCCCGCCTCGCGGGCGGACGCAGGGTCCTCAGCGGCCGCCGCGGAGACGGCAACCGCCAGCGCCAACGCGGAGCCCGCCAGCAACCGCCACGCCATGGTGCGAGATCCTCCTTCGGGGTGTCGGAGCGCCGCCGTTCCGCTCGGGCACCCCGAAGGGGCTTGCGGGCGTCGAAGTGGCACTCAGGCGGCCGGCAGGGCCTCCTGGCAGCTCTTATAGCCAATCGCCGCGGCGGGGAGAACGCACTCGGCGCCTCAATGCAACCGGAGGCCTTCAAGTTCGTTGCGGCACCCGCGAAGGCCACATCCCCACATGGGAGGGCTTGGCGCTGCCCGGCGGCGCCGGGCAAGGGGCGCGGGGGGCCTCACGCGGGCTGTCACGGTCCTGCGCCATTTGCGCCTGAGCTGCGGCCGGGCGAGTTTTCCGTTTGGAGGCGCAGGCCACAGCCAGCTATGATCGGCGGACCGAGATTGGGGCAGGGCACGAGCGGGTTCGTTTGGGGATGCGCAACACCATTACGGTCATGAACGCCAAGGGCGGCGTGGGCAAGTCGACGCTTGTCCTGGCCCTGGCGGAGACGCTTTCGGCGTTTCACAGCAAGAAGGTCCTGGTGGTCGACGCCGACGCCCAGGCCAGCATCAGCCACATGCTGATGCCCCAGCAGCAGCTCACCGCCCTGCAGGACGAGGGGCAGACCATCGTCGACTACCTGATCGCCGCCGCCCTCAAGCAGTCGTCGCAGAACTGGCGGCATTTCGTGATCGGCGGCGTCTCCGACGTGGACGACGCGCGCTCGGTGGACCTGTTGCCGAGCGACACCAATCTCACGCTGTTCGAGCGCGAGGTCTCCAAGGGCGACCGCGAGGCGATCCTGCGCCAGACCGTCAACGCCTGCCTGCGCGAGGCCTCGCAAAGCTACGACTTCGTCCTGATCGACAGCGCCCCGGGGCTCTCCGTCCTCACCGAGTGCTGGCTGCGCGAGGCCGCCTTCTATCTGTCGCCGACGCGGCCCGACTATATCTCCACGCGCGGGCTCGTGTTCCTGCGCAAGTTCCGCCAGCGCAACCCGGAGATGGGCTTCGCCGAGCTGCTGGGCACCGTCATCAACATGAAGGACCCGCAATCCTCGGACGACGACCAGTACGACCGCTGGCTGAGGCAGAACCAGGAAAACCGCTGCTTCAAGCAGTCGATCCTGCGGGTCACGCCGCTGCAGGCGGCGGCCTACTATTCGCCGTCGCCTCGCTCCTACTGGGCGAAGTATCCGGGCCAGACCGGCGACGGCCTGCGCCAGCTGACGGACGAGCTGCTGCGCCGCGCGGCCGAGGCGCAGGCGCGGTAGGAGCCCGCCGCGGCGTTTCTGGGCTGTGCCAGTGCGAAAAGCCCATTCTGCGACCGCCCACCTGCGCGGCGGCGCGCTTGCGGACGGCATCGAGGATGGAGACGACCTCCTTCACGTCCCGCTCCCCAAAAAAGCCGGCAACGCCGAGGGGGTCGATGTCCGTGAACGGGCCACCCGCTGAGATGATCCACCCGCAGGAAACACGCGGGGCCACCTTACCGGGCTCTGGCGGGCCTGCGACACTCTTTCCGGCATACCGCAGCCCACTGGATGCGGCGCAGCAGGGTTCCGCCCCGGTTGCGCCCTGGGAGGTTGCGGCGCAGCTGGGTCATAGTGTAGGGAAGGAGCGGGACCGTTCAGGCGCTGGACGCACTCATAAGACCGGTCGCCGACAGGCCAGCGACAGGCCAGTCCGACGAAAAAAGTGAGCAAAGCCGCAGTAGCTCAGGGGTAGAGCAACGCATTCGTAATGCGTGGGTCGGGGGTTCAAATCCCTCCTGCGGCACCATCCACATCAGTGAGGCGTTGATTTCTCCGCTTCCGAGTGCCAGGCATGTCGGCCGGCAGGGGCCCTGACGCAGGCGACACAGAGTGCCACTACGCCCAGGAGGGCCAGCAGTGCGATCATCGCCCAGGCCTCGTTGACAGCTTCGACGGTCGCCTGCCGCTCCACAGCCCCGCGCACATAGGCGAGCACCGCAGGCTCGATCGGCGTACCGGGAATGTGGGCGAGGAACCGGTCGAGCGGCAGCCCCACCGCCCTCGCCGCCTCCACATCGCCGCGCGCCACCGCCTCGCCAAGCCTCTCGCCGATGACGGGAGCGCGGCCGTAGATGACCGTGTCGATCAGGGCGAGCCCGATCGCGCCGCCAAGATTGCGCATCAGATTGAACAGGCCGCTCGCATCCGGCACGGCCTCCGCCGGCAGCTGACCGAGTGCGATCCGTATCGGCGGCAGCAGGCACAGCATGATGGCGAGCCCGCGAAGGACCTGGGGCAGGAGCATCTCCTCGAAGTCCGTCGCCCGCGTCTGGAAAGCGCTGGCAGCGAGGCCCACTGCGAATAGCCCGAAGCCTGCGGCCGTGAGCCAGCGGGCGCCCACGTGCCGCTCGAGAACCACGGCAACGGGCGCCATGACGAGTTGCGCCACGCCCGTGACCATCATGATCTGGCCGATCTCCATTGCATCGTGATGGCGCACATATGCCAGGAACACGGGCATCAGATAGACGGCGCCGTAGAGCCCGATGCCGAGGATGAAGCTGAGCAGGCAGCCAAGGGCAAAGCCGGGGTCGCCAAGCGTGCGCAGCTCAACCACGGGGTGCTTCGCCCTGAGCGACCGCGCCACGAACCAGCACCCGGCTGCCAGGCAGGCCGCGAACAGAACGGCCGTGTCGAACGACAGCCAGCCGGCCTGCGGCGCCTGCTTCAATCCGATCTCCAGGCAGGCGAGCGCGACAGCCATCAGAGCAAGCGCGATCGGATCGAGCTTGCGGAGCAGACCGGGCTCGGGCTTCTCCTTGGGAAGCAGGCTCGCGCAGGTCGCGACCGCTGCGACGCCGGGGGCGACGTTGACGAGAAACAGCCAGGGCCAGCCGTAGGTGTCGGTGATCCAGCCGCCGACGAATGGACCGACGGTGGGGGCAAGCACGGCGAGCATGCCGGCGATGGTGGTGGCCAGCGCCTGGCCGCGGTCTGGAAACAGCACGAAGCCGGCCGCGAACACGACAGGAATGAGAAGCCCGCCGGCCAACCCCTGCACCACGCGCCAGACGAGAAGGCTCTCGAAGGAGCCGCTCCACGCACAGCCCATGGACGCGATCGTGAAGACGACGAGGGCCAGGACCGACAGCCAGCGCATCGTCAAGGCGCGGGTCAGGAGACCGGTGAGCGGAATGGCGACGACCTCGGCAATCAGGTAGCTGGTCTGCACCCAGCTCATTTGCTCGGGCCCGATCGCCAGCGCCGCCTGCATGGTCGGCAGGGACGCGGCGACGATCTGCACATCGAGGATCGCCATGAACATGCCGACGCACAGGGCGGCAAACGCCAGCCATGTGCGCAGCGAAGGCGCAGCGCCCGCGTGCGATGCAGCCCACGTCGCCGTCATCGTGAAGCCAGGCCGTCATGCCGTTCACCGCGCAGGGCCGCCTCCTCCGCCTGGATGCGTATCCAGAGCACCAGGGCGTTGATACCCGAGAAGACGACGGCGAACAGGGGCAGGCCGAAGGCGAGCGGGAGGATCAGGATCTCGCCGGCCACGATCAGGTAGTTGGGATGGCTGAGGAGCCGGTAAGGCCCCGACCGCACCAGGGGCGCGCCCGGCACGACGATGACGCGTGTGGTCCAGCGCGAGCCGAGCGCGGCGAGCACCCAGCCGCGTCCGATCTGCAGCACGACGAACACCGCAAGCAGGGCGAGATCCGGTGCTCTTGGCAGGGCGAGGAGCCAGAGCCCAGCCAGCCAAGCGACATGCAGGCCGACGATGGCGGGGTAGTGCCGGGGTGCAACCTCGACGCCACCCTGCGCCAGAAGCCGCCGCGTGTTCCGGCGCGCCAGCGCCAGCTCCGCCAGGCGTTGCAGCGTCACCAAGCCGAGAACGGCGAGCGATAGCGGATGGACCGCCGCCCATGCTCCGGCAAGCCACGCGGTCATGCAGGCTCCCTGGCAGCACCGCTGGCGAGGGTCGCGGTGGACACCGTGAAACCGGGGCCGAGCGCCACCAGCATCGCGCGCTCCTGCAGACCTGCCTGCAGCGCGCGCTCCAGCACGAACAGCGCGGTCGGCGCCGACATGTTGCCGTAGCGCCGGAGGATCTCGCGCTCGTGGTCGAGGCTCCGCGGCTCGAGCCCGAGCGCTCCCTCGATCGCCTCGACGACCTTGCGACCGCCGGGGTGACAGACAAAGCGGCCGATGTCGCGGCGCTGCATGGCCTGGGCCTCCAGGATCGCATCGATGGCCGGCGCGAGGCGCTCGTACGTGAAGGCGGGGATCGACTGATCGAAGATCACACCGAAGCCGACAGGATCGACCTGCCACCCCATGATGTCGAGGGTATCCGGCCAGGTATGGTTGCCCGTCTCGACGATGCGCAGCGCGCCGCCCGGTCGCGAGGTGAGCACCGCGGCCGCCGCGCCGTCGCCAAAGAGCGCGAGCGCCACCATGTTGGCCTTCGTGGGCTGGTCGCGCCGGACCGCCAGCGAGCACAACTCGACGGCAACGACCAGCACCACGCCGCCGGGACGGGCCATAGCCAGGTCTGCCCCCACCGCGAGGCCGGCGACGCCGCCCGCGCAGCCAAGCCCGAACACCGGCACCCGCTGCACGTCGCGACGGAAGCCGAGTGCCCCGAGGGCGCGAGCCTCGATGCTGGGCGCGGCGATGCCCGTCGACGACACGGTGACGACGGTGTCGACGGCATCCGCTGCGATACCGGCCCGGTCGAGCGCCCTCTGCGCCGCTTCGATGAACAGCGCAAGGGCGCCATCGAGGTATGCGGCGGTACGCTCCGGCCAGCCGTGCTCGCCCCGAAGGTACCAATCGAACGGGCGCGTCACGTGCCTTTCGGCAATGCCCGCCGAGGCGAAGACCGCTGCGATTCTGTCGAAGTCGTCGAACTGCCGGGAGAAGACCTCGGCCGTGCCCTTGATCGCATCGCGCTGGGTTACGACATGCGGCGGTACCGCAGTGGCAATCGACAGCACACCCACATCAAGTCGCGACGCTCTGGACGGCGGCGGCAAAGCCTCCTGCACGCCGGCACTGCGCACGGAAGATCTCTCAGGCATCACGCGTTCCCCTCGCTTGTCCCCCAAGTCGATCAAGCCTCCGCCCCCGATCGGGACCATGGGTCGCACTGATGGCTCTAACAAGGCGGGCCGAGGCAAAATTGGGGTGATGCAATGTCGGCGCAATCTGTTCCCGCTCGAAGCCATCCCTTGCCGAGTCCGAAATGCCCGCCCTCGACATCCTGAAACCGACGGTGCCGCCCGGCTGCGCCATCGCCCAGCGTGAGCCGGCAACGAACATCGGGGGCAGACAAAGCCGGCGGTCATTCGACACAGGTGCGGCTCCTGCGGTTGAGCTCGGGCTGAGCAAGCCATTAAGCAGCCATAAGGACTGCCCATACTGTCCCTTTAGGGACAGTATGGGCTAACAGGGTGTCCCTATGGATAACGCACAATTGCCAAGGGATGCCGAGGGGGAGTGATCCGATGTCAAAGAATACGTGCGCCCTCAAAGCACTCCTCGTCCAGCTTAGAGCCATCGCTCTCATCGGCGCCGCCACCGTCACCCTGTCCACCAATTCGGCGGTCGCCGACGCTGGCCTCGATGTCCTCGCTGGCGCGTGGCACGGCGGCGGGACAATGTCCTTCGAAAGCGGGAAGACCGAGGACATCAGCTGCAACGGCTACTACAAAGGCATCGGCAAGTTGAGCGTCGTCATCCGTTGCAAAGGCACTTCCTCCAATTTCGAGCTGCGCAGCAAGTTGGGCTCCAACGGCGACAAGGTGTCCGGGAGTTGGGAGGAGCGCACTTACAATGCTACCGGTGACGCGTCTGGCACAACTTCCCCCGGCAAACTCAATGTTCAGTTCAGTGGAAGTCTCACAGGCAGACTTGAGATGAGCTTTTCGCCGTCGAGCCAATCAGTATCCGTCTCGGTTGACACGAAAGGCGCTGGCATCACGGGTGTGCGCGTCAGTCTCAATCGCAGGTGACCATCGCAACGCCGCTCGCTTGCGTTGTAGCGATGGTATCAAGCGCTATTCAGCTGGGATTTTCGTGCTCATGAATGGCGTGATCACGCCATTCACATGATACTTGTGGCACAGTAGACAGTCTTGACGCGCCATGCTGCTGGTGTGACAGGTCTGGCAGAGGTCCTTTTTCACCGCACCGAAATTGGACATGAAACTTTTCGGATTGCCCTGCTCGTAGCTCTGCAGATAGGGGCGGCCTTTTTCGAGGCTATGACAGGCCAGACAACCGCG
>JBAPMW010001073.1:0-15522 GCA_049278815.1 Hyphomicrobiaceae bacterium | reverse complement strand
GCACGGACTACCCCATCGCCGAGCCCGCGCGACGCGCGCCGCATATCCGACGCGCTGCGGCGCATCGAGACCGAGGCGCACGAGCCGCTGGCGCTGGCGGACCTGGCGCGCGAGGCCGGCATGAGCGCCTACCACTTCCTGCGCACGTTCCGGCAGGTCGTGGGGCTGCCGCCGCACCAGTACGTGCTGCACACCCGCCTTCACCGCGCCGCCGTGCGGCTGCACACCTCCGACGATCCGATCTCGGCCATCGCCTTCGATGCCGGCTTCGGCGACCTCTCCACCTTCAACCGCCGCTTCCGGCGCGTAATGGGATGCAGCCCTGGGGCGTATCGGGCAGGAGGGGTGCCCTTGCATGATTGATCTCAGCCCGTACCAAAGATGCGGGTTGGTCGTTGTGGAGGTGTCAGACCCTCCGGGTCTGACACCATTTCGCAAACGAGTGGGTTGGAGCCCTTTTGCAAAACGGGTGTTGGAGGCATGGTGTCAGACCCTGAGGGTCTGACACCTACGTGCGGGCCAGACCTGGAGGCGCCAACCGGCCCCGCCACCCCGTGGGGTAGCCGCCCTCCTCGGACCGGGCGGCCCGGACCGTGGACCTTTGTGCTCCGACCGAGGAAGAACTTGGCCCCTCCGTTCGTCGCGCTTGTCCTGAGCCGCCGGAACATCGTCAAGCCGGGCCTGGCACGATCTGCCGGCCCCATAGCCACCGCATAACGGGCTCACCTCCGGTGCTCCTGCACCGACGCCTTTGCGAAACTTTACACGCCGGAGATGCGGCGGAAACCCTGTCCACGCAGATGGAAGCATGGGCTGTGGGTGCCGTGCCTCGTCGAGGGGCGGAAGAGCCACCCGCACCGGCATCCGTGGGCTCACGCGGTGCCCACGCCTGACACACGCCGGATCTGGCCGCCAGCAGGCGGCGGGTGGGGGTGGGCTGCAGCGCAATCCCGCACCCCGCTGTGCGCTGCGTTGCTGCGTTGCAACACTGAATGGGAGGTGCTCAAGCTCACCGCACGTTTACCAAGATCGCCCCAATTTCGCCGCTCTTGGTAAGATAAAAGACGCCCCTTTGCTGGTAAACAAAACGATCGTTCGTTTTATTTACTGCGATGCAGGGGAGGAATTGAGGCCGGCGCCGCAGGCCGACGCCGCGGTGCAACACGAGAGGAAGGTAAGGGCCGGCGGAAGCCACGCCGGCTGACTGGGAGGCGCGGGCCGAGGCCCGCCGGAGGGAGACATGCCGAAGCTCAAGCCGGCCATCCAGCAGGCCAGGCGCGACCACATTCTCAACGCCGCCGAGCAGTGCTTCGCGCGCGCCGGGTTCCATCGCACCACCGTCCAGGACATCTGCAAGGAGGCCAGGATCAGCCCCGGCGCGCTTTACGTCTACTTCGACAGCAAGGAGGCGCTGATCGCCGGCATCTGCGAGCGCGACCGCGCCGCCTTCGGCGAGCGCCTCGCAACGCTGGCCGATGCGCCCGACTTTCTTCATGCCCTGAAGGAGCTTGGCGAGCACTACTTCGTGCGCCAGCCGGCCTACAAGAGCCAGCTCTGCCTGGAGATCGGCCTTGAGTCCACGCGCAACCCGCGCGTCGGCGAGATTCATCGCAGCGTCGATGGGTTCATCCGCGCGGGCTTCGAGCGGCTGTTCCAGCGCATGCAGGACGAGGGCCGCATCGCCCCCGACATGGACATCCCGACGCTGGCCGGAATCCTGTCCGTCATCGGCGACGGCCTGTTCTGGCGCCGCGTCGTGGACCCCGCCTTCGACGGCCGCAACCTGGTGCCGGCCACGGTGCAGGTCCTGGCCGGCCTCCTCAAGCCCGTGCCGCCGGCATCGCCCGAGTCCAGGACCACGCCCGAGTCTGACGCGGCTGCAAACCAAACGAGTGGGGATCGATCGTGAGGAAGATACTGATCGGCATTGTTCTCGCGCTGGCGTTCGCGATGATCTCGCTGACCCTGGTCGGCCGCTCGCTGCCGAAGCCGGGCGGCCCGGCCGAGAGCCAGGCGGGCAAGCAGCAGGCCACGCTGGAGCTGTTCGCACCCGTGGTGACGGTGGCGCGCGCCGCCCCGGCGGAGTTCGTCGAGACCGTGCGCGCCACCGGCTCGCTGGTGGCGCGCGAGGAGATCCTGGTGGGGCCCGAGGTGGAGGGCCTGCGCATCACCGAGGTGCTGGCCGACGAGGGCCAGCGTGTGAAGAAGGGCGACGTGCTCGCCCGCCTGGTGGCCGATACCCTCGATGCCCAGGTGGCCCAGAGCGACGCCGCGCTCGCCCGCACCGCCGCCGCCATCGCCCAGGCCAGGTCGGCCATCGTCCAGGCCGAGGCCCGCCTGGCCGAGGTCGGCAACGCCTACGAGCGCGCCAAGCCCCTGCGCAAGGCCGGCCACATGACCGAGGCCGTCTTCGACCAGCGCGAGCAGGGCTTCCGCACGGCACAAGCGCAGCTCGCCGCCGCCAAGGACGGGCTGAAGCTCGCGGAGGCCGAGCAGGCGCAGGTGGAGGCGCAGCGCCGCGAGCTGACGTGGCGGCGCGGGCGCATCGAGGTCAAGGCCCCGGCCGACGGCCTCATCAGCCGGCGCATGGCGCGCGTCGGCGGCTACGCCGCGGGCGCCGCCGAGCCGATGTTCCGCATCGTGGCCAAGGGCGAGGTGGAGCTGGACGCCGAGGTGGTGGAGACCCGGCTCGGCGCCCTCAAGGCCGGCCAGACCGCCCGCGTCGAGGTGGCGGGCCTCGGCGAGGTCGGCGGCACCGTGCGCCTCGTCTCGCCCGAGGTGGACAAGGCGACCCGGCTCGGGCGCGTGCGCATCTTCCTGGGCGACAAGGAGGGCCTGCGCGTCGGCGCCTTCGCCCGCGCCAGCATCGTCGCGGCGTCCGCGACCGGCCTCGCCGTCCCTGCCTCCGCGGTGCTCTACGGCCCCGACGGGGCGACGGTGCAGGTTGTGCGCGGCAACCGCGTCGAGACCCGCCACATCAAGACCGGGCTTGCGGCCGGTGCGCTGGTTGAGGTGCGCGAGGGGCTGGCCGAGGGCGACCTTGTCGTCGCCCGCGCCGGCACCTTCCTGCGCGAGGGCGACACGGTCCGGCCCGTGCTGGGCGGGTCAGCGAAGAGCTGAGATCAGGCAATAGGCAATAGGCAATAGGCAGTAGTCGGTTGGTGCAAGTGGGGCAGACTATTGCCTACTGCCTATTGCCTCACTTCCAACCAGGGGCGCGCCCAATGAACTGGAACATCTCCGCCTGGTCGATTCGCCGGCCGGTGCCGTCGCTCGTGCTGTTCATGGTGCTGATGGCGCTGGGCTGGTTCAGCTTCGGCCAGCTGCCGATCACGCGCTTCCCCAACATCGATGTGCCGATCGTGCAGGTGCGCGTGTACCAGGCCGGGGCGGCGCCCTCGGAGCTGGAGGTGCAGGTCACCAAGAAGATCGAGGACGCCGTCGCGGGCGTCAACGGCGTCAAGCACCAGACCTCGGCCATCACCGAGGGCTCCTCCGTGACGACGGTGGAGTTCCACCTGGAGGTCAACCAGGACCGCGCCCTCAACGACGTGAAGGATGCCATCGCCCGCATCCGCTCCGAGCTGCCGCGCACCATCGAGGAGCCGATCGTCTCCCGCGTCGCCATCGAGGGTTTGCCTATCGTAACGTACGCGGCGCGCGCCCCCGCCATGACGCCCGAGGAGCTGTCGTGGTTCGTGGACGATGTCGTGATGCGCGCCCTGCGCGGCGTGAAGGGCGTGTCGCAGATCGAGCGGGTCGGTGGCGTGGACCGCGAGATCCGCATCGCGCTCGATCCCGACCGGCTGGCCGCCTACGGCATCACCGCCGGCGACGTGAACCGCCAGCTCAGGGCTACCCATGTGGACCTGGCCGGCGGGCGCGGCGATATCGGCGGGCGCGAGCAGGCAATCCGCACCCTCGCCAGCAAGCACTCCGTGGCGGATCTCGCCGCCACCATGATCATGCTGCCCAAGGGCCGCAAGGTGCGGCTCGACCAGCTCGGCACCGTCGCCGACGCCACCGCCGAGCAGCGCACCTTCGCGATGCTGGACGGCCGTGCGGTGGTGGCGTTCGCCATCTCCCGCGCCAAGGGCGCCAGCGACACCGTGGTGGCCGAGGACGTGGCCAGGAAGGTGGAGGAGCTGCGCCGCGCACACCCCGACGTGGAGATCAAGCTGATCGACACGATGGTGAGCTACACGCTCGGCGCCTATCGATCCACCATGAAGACGCTGATCGAGGGCGCCGCCCTCGCCATCTTCGTGGTGTTCCTGTTCCTGCGCGACCTGCGCGCCACGGCGATCGCCGCCATCGCCCTCCCGCTGTCCATCGTGCCGGCGTTCTGGGCCATCGATGCGGCGGGCTTCTCGCTCAACCTCGTCAGCCTGCTCGCCATCACCATCGTCACCGGCATCCTGGTCGACGACGCCATCGTCGAGATCGAGAACATCGTGCGCCACATGCGCATGGGGAAAAGCGCCTGGCGCGCGGCGCTGGAGGGCGCCGACGAGATCGGCCTCGCGGTGATCGCCATCACGTTCACCATCGTCGCCGTGTTCGTGCCGGTGAGCTTCATGGGCGGCATCGCCGGGCAGTACTTCAAGCAGTTCGGGCTGGTGGTGGCCTTTGCGGTGATCTTCTCGCTGCTGGTGGCACGCCTTATCACGCCGCTGCTCGCTGCCTACTTCATGCGCAGCAAGGGCCACGACGAGCGGGAGGGCGGGCTGCTCAGGGCCTACACCCGGCTCGTGCGCTCCTCGGTGCGGCACCAGTACATCGCCGTGGCGCTGGGGCTTGCCATCTTCGCCGCCTCCATCGGCAGCTTCTTCCTGCTGCCCTCGGGCTTCCTGCCCACCGAGGACACCGGCCGTACGCTGCTTGCGATCGAGCTGCCGCCGGGCTCGCCCCTGGATGAGACCAAGGCGGTGACGGACGCCGTCGCCCGCCAGATCGGCGCCCGCCCCGACGTGAAGAGCGTGTTCGTCAACGGCGGCCGCCTGATGGGCGGCGCGGTGGGCAGCGCGGCCGAGGTGCGCAGGGCCACCCTCATCATCAATCTGACGCCCAGGAAGGAGCGCAAGCTCGGGCAGGCCCGGATCAAGGAGGAGATCAGCCGCAACCTCGCCGAGGTGCCGGACATCCGCTACTGGTTCCTGCTCGACAACGGCCGCCAGCAGATCCAGCTGGTGGTCTCGGGCCGCGACGCCGCCGCCGTCAACCGGGTGGCCGCCGATATGGCGAGCCAGGCCAAGCATATCCCCCTGATCGCCAACGTGGTGTCCACGGCCGAGCTGGACCGGCCCGAGCTGCGCGTGGTGCCGATCAGCGACATCGCGGCCGACCTTGGCGCCTCCACCGAGGCCATCTCCGAGGCGGTCCGTATCGCCACCATCGGCGACATCGGCGCCAACCTCGCCAAGTTCGACGTGGGCGACCGGCAGGTGCCGATCCGCGTGCAGCTCGACGAGCGTGCCCGCGCCGAGCGGCAGATCCTGGAGTCGCTCAAGGTCGTCACGGCCTCCGGCGCCACGGTGCCGCTCTCTGCGGTCGCCCGCTTCGAGCTGGCCCAAGGCCCTACGACAATAGACCGCTACGACCGCATGCGCCGCGTGCTGGTGGGGGCGGATCTGGTCGGCAATGCCCCGCTCGGCAAGGCGGTGGAGCAGATGCTCAAGCTGCCGGCGGCCAGGAATCTCCCGGCCGGCGTCGAGCTCAAGGAGTTCGGCGACGCCGAGATCATGGGCGAGGTGTTCGCGTCCTTCGCCGCCGCCATGGGTGCGGGCATCATGATGGTCTACGCGGTGCTGGTGCTGCTGTTCGGCAGCTTCCTCCAGCCCGTCACCATCCTGTTCTCGCTGCCCTTGTCCATCGGCGGCGCCATCGTCGCGCTCGCCGTCACCGGCCAGTCGATCAGCCTGCCGGTGGTGATCGGCATCCTGATGCTGATGGGCATCGTCACCAAGAACGCCATCATGCTGGTCGACTTCGCCATCGAGGCGATGCACCGCGGCACGCCCCGCACCGAGGCCATCGTCGATGCCGGCCGCAAGCGCGCCCGCCCCATCGTCATGACCACCATCGCCATGATCGCCGGCATGCTGCCGGCGGCGACCGGCTGGGATTCGGGCGGCGAGTTCCGCGCCCCCATGGCCATCGCCGTGATCGGCGGGCTGTTGTCGTCGACGCTGCTGTCCCTGGTGTTCGTGCCCGCGGTGTTCGCCGTCATGGACGACATCGGTCGCCTCGCCTGGCGCGTGTTCAGCCGGTTCGTGGGGCAGGCGGATGAGGAGCCGGTAGTCGCTCCCCCTGCCGCTGTAGCGCAAGGCGAGCTGCGACCGCTGCCGGCGGCGGCGGAGTAGGTGTCAGACCCTCTGGGTCTGACACCATAGCGCCAGCATGGGCGTAAAGCCATGGAATCAACGCGACGTGGGCGGAAGGCGTTCCCCTGCCGGTGACTGCCCCCGGCGTCTGACACCGTGCCGCGAGTGGCCACGACAATAGCAGCGCAAGCGCCGCGCCCCTGGGTGACGATCTACGGAAGAAGATTGACACCGCGCCCTTTCAGACATATATTTCTGTCATGACAGAAAGAAACGAACAAGCGGGCAAGCCAGAACAGCTGCCCTTGGCGGTCGAGCGGTTCATCCTGCATTGGGGCGACATGGGCAGCCAGTGGGGCGTGAACCGCACCGTCGCGCAGATCCATGCGCTGCTCTACGTCTCCGAGCGGCCGCTGACGGCCGAGGAGATCGCGGCCACCCTGGGGGTGGCGCGCTCCAATGTGTCGACCTCCATCAGGGAGCTGCTGGGCTGGGAGCTGATCCGGCGCGTTCCGATCAAGGGCGATCGGCGCGACCACTTCGAGGCGGAAGCCGACGTCTGGGAGCTGGTGCGTCGCATCGCGGCCGGCCGCAAGGCGCGCGAGATCGACCCGGCGCTGGCGGCGCTCAAGGCCTGCGTGGCGGATGCGGAGCGTGACGCCTCGGTCAACCCGGTCGCGTCCAGGCGCCTCAAGGAGATGCTGGAGTTCACCCAGACGGTGGACCGTTGGTTCCAGCAGATGCTGACGATCCCGCAGCCGAAGCTGGCCGCGCTCATGAGGCTCGGGGCCAAGGTCATCAGCTTCCTGCCGGCAGGCAGGGCCAAGTAGCCGTCGCATCCAGCAACGGAGGGGGCTGCAATGTTGGCGGCGACCGCACTCAGAGGCGAGGAGGCTCCCTCCTCAGGATGCGCTGGCGCTGCGCACTCAGCCGATGCAGCCTTGGGCGATGTGCGCTTTCGCGCGCTGCTCTCCGACGCGGAGTGGAATGCCCTCTCCCCGGCCGTGCGCCGGCGCTTCTCCAAGCGGCTCGCCAACGGCAGGACCGCCATCTACGTCGGCGAGGTGGTGGAGGCCTGGACCAGCCGCGCCGGCTGGCTCCTGGTGCAGGCACTGCGGCTGATCGGCGGCCCGCTGCCAGTCTCGGGGGACGCGCACGTGCCGAGCGTGGTGACAGTGACGGAGGACATGGCCCGCGGCGGCCAGGTCTGGACCCGGCTTTACGCGCGCCGTAGCGGGTTTCCCCAGGTCATCCACTCCTCCAAGCGCTTCGCCGGTCCGACCGGCCTTGAGGAGCACGTGGGCTGCGGCGTCGGGATGACACTGGCCGTCAGCGTGGAGGCGGGCGCGCTGGTGTTCCGCAGCCGCCGGTATTTTGTGGATGTCGGCCGCCGCCGGCTCACCCTGCCGTGCTGGGCGACGCCCGGCGGGCTCACCGTGCGGCACATAGAGGCCGAGGGCGGGCGGTTCGTCTTCCAGATGGAGATCGTGCATCCGCGGCTCGGCGCGCTGGTGCGCCAGACCGCCCTGTTCCAGGAGACAGCCCCATGATCCCGGAGCTCTTGTGGTGGCTCATCGCCGTGCAGATCGCCATGGGCGCCTTCGACACGCTCTACCATCACGAGCTGACGGAGCGCCTGGCCTGGCGCCCCTCGCAGCAGCGCGAGCTCCAGCTCCACGCCGTGCGCAACGCCCTTTATGCCGTCCTGTTCCTGATGCTGGGGTGGCTTGAGGTGCATGGGCTGTGGGCGGTGCCGGTGATGGGGGTGTTGGCGCTCGAGGTGCTGATCACCCTGTGGGACTTCGTCGAGGAGGATCACAGCCGCAAGCTACCGGCGAGCGAGCGCATCAACCACACCCTGCTGGCCGTCAACTACGGCGCCATCCTGGTGCTGCTGATGCCGGTGCTGGCCGACTGGGCACGGGAGCCAACGGGCTTCGTGCCGACCTCCTACGGATATTGGAGCCTGCTGGCATCGGCCGCGGCCATTGGCGTTGCCGTCTTCGGGTTGCGCGATTGGGCCGCCTCGCGCCGCTCGGACCGGCTGGGCGGGGGCCCTGCCGGCAGCCTGATGCAGGCCCTTCCCGGCCGGCAGACCGTGCTCGTCACGGGGGCCACCGGTTTCATCGGACGCCGTCTGACAGAAGCGCTCGCCGCCGGCGGACACGAGGCAATCGTGCTGCTGCGCGACCCGGCTAAGTCCACCCTGCTGCGACCGCCCTTCCGGCTTGTCACCAGCCTCGACCAGCTGCCCGACGAAATCCGTGTCGACGCAATCGTCAACCTGGCCGGCGAGCCGATCGCCAATGGTCCCTGGACCCGTGCCAAGCGGCGCGAGATGCTGGGATCGCGGCTTCGGATGACCGATGATGTGGTCCGGCTGATCGGCCGGCTGCGGCACAAGCCTGCCGTGCTGGTGAGCGGCTCGGCGATCGGCTGGTACGGGTTATGGCAGGACGAGGCGTTGACCGAGGCCTCGGAGGGCCGGCCATGCTTCACCCGCGAGCTGTGCCAGGTCTGGGAAGGCGCGGCGCTCAAGGCGGAGGTGCCCAGCGTGCGGGTTGTGCGCCTGCGCATCGGCTTGGTGCTGGGGAGCGATGGCGGCCTGCTCGCCCGGCTGCTGACGCCCTTCGAGTTTGGCCTCGGAGGCCCCATCGGCGCCGGCGGGCAGTGGATGTCCTGGATCGAGCGCGACGATCTCGTCCGCCTCATCGGCCACGCCATCGCCACGCCGGATCTCTGCGGCCCGCTCAACGCCACCGCCCCCGAGCCGGTGCAGAACGCCGCCTTCACCAAGGAGCTTGGCGCGGCCTTGCATCGCCCGGCGATCTTCCGGGTGCCCGCCTGGCCGCTGCGCGCACTTGCGGGCGATTTTGCCAACGAGCTGCTGCTCGGCGGCCAACGCGTGCTGCCCGCCAAGGCCCTCGCCAGCGGCTTCGCTTTCCGCTATCCCACGCTTCCGTCGGCTCTGGCGGGTATTCTCGGAAAGGACAGTGCGCCTTCGGCGCGACCGCCGTTGGCCAGCGTTGTGGAGCACTAAAACGGCCGGTCCCCGCACACCGTGACGCGGTGGCCGTAGCGCTTGTGGGGGTAGTAGTCCCAGAGCGCGTGATGCTGGGCGCAGCGGTTGTCCCAGAACGCCACCGAGCCGGGATGCCAGCGGAAGCGCACCTGGAATTCCGGCGTCTCGATGTGGCGGAGCAGCATGTGCAGGAGGCCGTCGCTCTCGGTCCTGGAGAGGCCGACGATGCGCGTCGTGAAGAAGCGGTTGACGAACAGGGCCTTCCGGCGCGTGACGGGGTGCGTGCGCACCACCGGGTGCTCGGCGCGCGGATAGACCTTGCCGGCATCGTCGTTGCCATAGCGCCCGCGGTAGAGCGGCTCGCCGTCGTGGATCGCGGTCATGCCGTCGATGAGCTTCCTGATCGGCTCGGACAGCGTGTCGAAGGCGCGATACATGTTGGCGAACAGCGTGTCGCCGCCGCCGTCCGGGGGTACCGTCGTCAGGTACAGCATGGTGCCCATCGGCGGCTCGATCTCGCACGAGACGTCCGAATGCCAGTCCTCCCCGGCGATGAACTTGGACCCCTCGTCGGCCTTGATCACGAACACCTCGGGGTGGCCGGGCAGCACGCTGGGGGCCGCGGGATGGACGTGCAGCCTGCCGAACCTGCTGCCCAGCTCCTTCTGCCGCTCGGGGCTCAAATTCTGGTCGCGGAAGAAGATGACGAGGTGCTCCATGAAAGCAGCGTGCACCTCCTCGAACTGCTCGGCGCTGAGCGGCTTGGAGAGGTCCACGCCGAAGATCTCGGCGCCGATATGCGGCGTGGATTTGCGGACTTCGATGGTGCGGTAGGTCATGTGGGGTCCCTGCGCGGCGTGTTGTGGGAAGGAGCGAATAGCGAATTGCGAATTGCGAATTGGGGCTGGGCCTCTGTCTTACTCCCTATTCGCTACTCGCTATTCGCTATTCGCTATTCGCTTCAATGCCTCCTCGTGCAGCGCTGCCGAGGCCGGCGAGAAGCAGCAGAGCAGCACCTGGGCAAAGTGGCTGTCTCCGGCCAGCCCATCGGCCAGCGTCTTGACGGCGAGGCGGGCGGCACGCTCGGGCGGAAAGCCGTAGACGCCGGTCGAGATGGCCGGAAACGCCATGGAGCGAGCCCCGTGCGCCCGGGCGAGCGCCAGCGCGTTGGCATAGCACGCCGCCAGCAGGCCATCCTCGTCGGCGCCGCCGCCCTGCCAGACCGGGCCGACCGTGTGAATGACGTGGCGCGCCTTGAGCCTGTAGCCCGGCGTGATCTTCGCCTCGCCGGTCTTGCAGCCGCCCAGGGCGCGGCATGCGTCCTGCAGCTCCCGCCCCGCCGCCCGGTGAATGGCGCCATCGACGCCGCCGCCGCCAAGCAGCGTCGGGTTCGCGGCGTTGACGATGGCATCGACATCGAGCGTGGTGATGTCGGCGACGATAACGTGGAGCCGGTGCGGCATGGCGGCATCAGGGCCAGGTTTCCGGGGCAGATCTCAGTAGCTCGCGCTCTTCCAGCTGAAACCTGAACCCCTGAAACCTGCAACCTAATCTTGTGGCGGGGGTGCGAGGAAACGCTATAATGTTACAATGACAATGATCCTCCCCGCCAAGGCGTTTCCGGCCCCTGGGCACGACCACGGCGCCTGTCTGGACCAGGCCATGGCGCGCGCCCGCGCCGCCTTCGCGGCCAAGGGGCTGCGGCTCACGCCGCTGCGCGAGCAGGTGTTCCAGGCCATCGCGGCCGCCTCGCACCGGGCCATCGGCGCCTACGAGGTGCTGGACCGGCTGGCCTCGCAGGGCGAGCGGCTGGCCCCGATCTCGGTCTACCGGGCCATCGATGCCCTCGTGACCGCCGGCATCGTCCACCGCTTCGAGAGCCGCAACGCCTTCTTTGCCTGCCACGCCGGCCACGAGCAACGCCAGCTGGTGCTGGCCTGCGAGCGGTGCAGCTCGGTGGCGGAGGTGGACGGCGCCGCCGTGTTCGCCGCCATCGACGAGGTGGCCGAGCAGGCCTCGTTCTCCGCCAGCTCGGCCAAGGGCGCAGTGGTGGAGGTATGGGGCCTGTGCGGCAATTGTCAGGGTGGGGGCGATGCAACGGCGTGAGGGGCAAGAGGGTGTGCATGGGGTCGGTCCCCTTGCGCCGACGCTGGAGGCCCAACTGTGACGTCGGAGGCAAGGGACCCGCTCGACACGCTGCTGCACGACCACGCCGCCCATCGGCGGGCGCCGTTCCCTCATGACGGAAACGCGCTCGTCAGCGCGCGCGGGCTCATGCTTTCGCGCGGTGGCCGGCCCATCCTCACCGGCGTCGACATCGACATCGCTCCCGGCGAGATCGTCACCGTGATCGGCCCGAACGGCGCGGGCAAGTCCATGCTGGTGCGCTCTCTCCTGGGCCTGGAGCCGCTCGACGGCGGCAGCGTGCGCCGGCGCCGGCCGCTCATCATCGGCTACGCCCCGCAGCGCTTCGACGTTGACCGGGCGATCCCGCTCACCGTGGCGCGGTTCGTCTCGCTGGGCCGTCCGAAGGCGACACCGGCCGAGATAGAGCGTGCGCTCGCCGAGGTGGGCGCCGGGGCGCTCCTCCAGCGCCAGCTGTCCGAGCTGTCGGGCGGCGAGCTGCAGCGCGCGGTGCTGGCGCGCGCGCTCATGCGCTCGCCCGACCTGCTCGTCCTCGACGAGCCGGCGCGCGGGGTGGACTATGCCGGCGAGGCTGAGCTCTACACCCTGATCGGCCGCCTGCGCACCGAGCGCGGCTTCGGCGTGCTCCTGGTCTCGCACGACCTGCACGTGGTGATGGCCCAGAGCGACCGCGTCATCTGCCTCAACCGCCATGTCTGCTGCTCGGGCGTGCCCCAGTCGGTGGCCCAGCACCCCGAGTACGCGCGCCTGTTCGGCTCGCAGGCGGCACACGCCTTCGCCGTCTACCGGCACGTGCACGATCACAGCCATGACCTGGCGGGAGCGCCAGTGATTGGTGAGTAGTGAGTGGTGAGTGGTGAGCGGACCAATGGAAGTTGCTGCTGCGCATGTCCGGGACGCCGCCGCGCACCGCTCCATCCGCGCCATATCAGGGGGTGATATCGGGCAAGAAGCGATTCACTTGCCGTTCCGCGTGACCTAAAGTCTCCGGCCCATAGGGTGGCCGGATCGCACTCTCGGTCATCTGGGCGTAGCGCAATACATCCGCCGCGGCGCGCAAGGGTCGCCAGCGCTCGCTTGTCTTGGCGGGCGTTTGGCTCTAGGCCGGCACCCTGGATGCAACGGAATCCGCCCACATGACCGACACCGTCGTCACCCGCTTCGCTCCCTCGCCCACGGGCTACCTCCACATCGGCGGGGCGCGCACGGCGCTGTTCAACTGGCTCTATGCGCGCCACACCGGCGGCAAGTTCCTGCTGCGCATCGAGGACACCGACCGCGAGCGCTCCACGCAGGCGGCCACCGACGCGCTGATCGACGCCCTCAAATGGCTGGGCCTGGAGTGGGACGGCGAGCCGCTTTACCAGTTCGCCCGGGCCGAGCGCCACGCCCAGGTCGCCCAGCAGCTGCTGGCGGCGGGGAACGCCTACCGCTGCTATCTGACGCCGGCCGAGCTGGAGGCCATGCATCAGGCGATCGAGGCGGAGCGCAAGCTGGCGAAGGAGGAAAAGCGGGCGCCGCGCGGGCCGCAGACCATCCAGAGCCCCTGGCGCGATCGCGATCTCAAGGAGGCCCCGGCCGGCGTGAGCCCCGTCCTCCGGCTCAGGGCGCCGCGCGAGGGCGAGACGGTCATCGACGACGTGGTGCAGGGCCGCGTGGTGGTGCCCAACACCCAGCTCGACGACATGATCATCCTGCGCAGCGACGGCAGCCCCATCTACAACTTTGCCGTCGTCGTGGACGACCACGACATGGGTATCACGCACGTGATCCGCGGGGTGGATCACCTCACCAACGCCGCGCGCCAAGTGCAGATCTACAAGGCGCTGGGGTGGGAGATCCCGGCGTTCGCGCACATCCCCCTGATCCTTGGCCCCGACGGCAAGAAGCTCTCCAAGCGCCATGGCGCCCCGGGGCTGGAGAGCTTCCGCGCCATGGGCTACCTCCCGGCAGGCCTGCGCAACTACCTCGCCAGGCTCGGCTGGAGCCATGGGGACGACGAGATCTTCTCCACCGATGAGATGATCGCGTGGTTCGACATCGCTGACATCAACAAGGCGCCGGCGCGGCTCGACCCCGCCAAGATGGCCGACGTGAACAGCCATTACATCCGCCAGGCGAGCGACGAGGAGCTGCTGGCCCGCGTCAAGGCCTTCCTGCCAGAGGCCGAGGGCGGCCCCGCGCTGGCTGCTGCCTTCGACCGGGTCGGCTGGAACAAGCTGGCGGCGGCGCTGCCCTCGCTCAAGGGCCGGGCGAAGACCCTCAGGGAGCTGGTGGACGGTGCCCGCTATCTGATCGCCGCGCGCCCCCTTTCGCAGGACGAAAAAGCCGCCAAGGCTCTCGATGCCAGCGCCCGCGCGCTGCTGGGGCGGCTCCTGCCGCAGCTGGAGGCGGCCGCGGCATGGCAGGCGCCGGCCCTGGAGGGCATCGTGCGCGCCTTCAGCGAGGCCGAGGGGGCCAAGCTCGGCGCCGTGGCGCAGCCGCTCAGGGCAGCGCTGACGGGCACGTCGGTCTCGCCGCCGGTGTTCGACGTCATGGCCGCGCTGGGCCGCGAGGAGGCCTTGGCGCGCCTTCGGGACGTGGCATCCTAGATAGCGCTTCGCAGGGCGGGAGATTTTCCGCTCGCGCCCCTGCCCATGCCGCGGGCAGAGTGTGGGGCTGCAAGTGCGTGGTCGCATAAGCTTGCCGCACTGCAAAATGTATATTAGGCAATTGACCTGCCCAGCCCTTTCCCCACGCCTGCACACGCGCGCATCGGCGCACCGCCGGCCTCGGACGAGAGGGTGCAGACAAAGGACGAGCCCTATGAGTGCGACGGACGCTGACGCCGGCAAGACCGCAACGATGAGCCTGGGGAGCAACCGGCAGGCGCACCTGCCGGTCAGATCGGGGACGATCGGACCGGATGTCATCGATGTCGGACGTCTCTATCGCGATACCGGATGCTTCACCTACGATCCGGGCTTCACGTCGACGGCCAATTGCTCGTCGAGGATCACCTATATCGACGGTGACGAGGGCGTGCTGCTCTACCGCGGCTACCCCATCGAGCAGCTCGCGCAATCGTCGACCTTCATCGAGGTCTGCTATCTGCTGCTGAACGGCGAGCTGCCGAGCAAGGCGAAGTTCGAGGCGTTCCGCAACACCATCACGCGCCACACCATGGTGCACGAGCAGATGACGCGGTTCTTTACGGGCTTCCGTCGCGACGCGCATCCGATGGCCATCATGTGCGGCTCGGTGGGTGCGCTCAGCGCCTTCTATCACGACTCCACCGACATCAACGATGCGCACCAGCGCATGGTGGCGAGCCACCGTCTGGTAGCCAAGATGCCGACACTGGCGGCCATGGCCTACAAGTACTCCATCGGCCAGCCCTTCATCTATCCGCGCAACGACCTCGACTACACCTCCAACTTCCTGCAGATGAGCTTCGCGGTGCCGTGCGAGCCCTATGTGGTGAACCCGATCGTTTCGCGTGCCCTCGACCGCATCCTCATTCTGCACGCCGACCATGAGCAGAACGCCTCCACCTCCACGGTGCGGCTGGCGGGCTCCTCGGGCGCCAACCCGTTCGCCTGCATCGCCGCCGGCATCGCCTGCCTGTGGGGGCCGGCGCACGGCGGCGCCAACGAGGCGGCGCTCAAGATGCTGGAGCAGATCGGCACCATCGACAAGGTGCCGGAGTACGTGAAGAAGGCGAAGGATCCCAGCTCCGACTTCCGCCTGATGGGCTTCGGCCACCGCGTCTACAAGAACTACGACCCGCGCGCCAAGGTGATGCAGCAGACCTGCCACGAGGTGCTCGATGCGCTGGGAGTGCGGGACCAGCAGCTCCTGAAGGTGGCCATGGAGCTGGAGCGCATCGCCCTGCAGGACGACTACTTCGTCGAGAAGAAGCTCTATCCCAACATCGACTTCTACTCGGGCATCACGCTCCGGGCGATCGGCTTCCCCACGTCGATGTTCACGGTGCTGTTCGCGGTAGCACGCACGGTCGGCTGGATCGCCCAGTGGAAGGAGATGATCGAG
>JBAPMW010001072.1:0-7547 GCA_049278815.1 Hyphomicrobiaceae bacterium | reverse complement strand
GTCCTGGTACGATCCGCATCCTATGGAATGTGCTTTAGAGGCTCCAGCGCAGGCCGCAGCCGGCGCAGCACTTCGGCGGCGTGCCCGATTGCAGGCCCGCGCGAAACTCCTGGTAGGCGTGACCGTTCCAGATTTCCTGCAACGTCTGCTGCGTGGTATCGCCGAGGGTGTAGTTCTCGTAGCCCTTCTGTGAGAAAGGCGCGATGCAGCATGGCAGCGCCCGCCCGTTGGCCGTGACGTACATGACCGTCCAGGGGCGTCGGCACAGGGACCAAGGATTGCTGTCGTCCTTGCGCGCAAGGCTCTCGCCGGGCTCGGTGGCGCCGGAAGCGTTGAAGCTGACACCGAGTGCGGCTGCCTCGGCCTCCGCCGCGGCCAGGTATTCTGCCTCGTCCTGGGTCATGCGCGCGAACAGGGCCTGGTCCGGCGTCGCCATGCCGAACGGGGTCTCCTCGCAGAACACCAGCCGCTGCAGGTAGACCTCCTGCACGCCGATGTCGTGCGCGAGCCGCACGAAGGCGGGCAGCTGGGCGATGGTCTCCTTGAGGCCCGTCAGCCACAGCGACACGCGTGGCCGTTGAAGACCCTCGCGCTTCTGCATGTCGGTGAAAGCCCTGACATTGCGCAGGATGCGATCGAAGTCGTCGGTCCCGCGCACCAGCCGGAAAGTACGCCCATCGGCGGCGTCGAGCGAGACGCGCAGCTCGTCCAGTCCGGCGTCGGCGAGCGCGCGGCCATTTTTTGGCGTGAGCGCCGTGCCGTTGGTGTTGAACAGCACGTAGATGCCGCGCTCCTTCAGGTGGCGGACCCTTCGCGGCAGGTCCTTCACCAGCATCGGCTCGCCCACGCCGTGCAGCACCACGCGCGCGATGTTCGGCACCTGATCGACGATGCGGGTGAACAGCTCCCAGCTCATGTCCGCCTCGGGCTCCAGGTCGGCATAGGTGCGCGGACAGGTGGTGCACAGGAGATTGCAGCGGTTGGTGGTCTCCAGATAGAGACAGACGGGATCGGCAGCGGCCACCGGGCTCAAGGTCTCTGCGGCGGCCTCATGATACCGACGCGGGTCGATGGCCGGGTTGTTGGCCCTGGCGCTCACGGCTTGGCTCATGGGTCTCTCCAACGGTCAGATTGAGGGAGGTGCGCCGCAGGCGCCACGCGTCGAAGGCGAGGGCTGCGACGGGTGCGAACGTGAACAGGGCAAGGCGCACGTCGGAGGCGAGCCAGCCCGTGCCGATGGCGCTGTCGTACAGAAGCGGTGCGCCCAGGGTGAGCACCCAGCCGGTCGCCAGCGGATTGAGCGCGAGCATGGGGACGAGCGCGAGGAAGTACCAGGGGAAGTGCGGGGTTGCGAGCACCAGGAACACAGTCAGCAGCCAGCTCAGACAGGCGACCGCCGTCCCCTCCGACCGGTCCTTGCGGAAGCCGACGGCAATCGCGAGGCCGACTATGATGGCCGCTGCGACCGTCGCGTAAACATACACCGCGGCTGGCAGGTAGCCCGTGTAGCTCTCCATGAGCCACAGGAGGGCGAACCCGCGTCCGGTGTCGAAGCCCTCCTCCTTGATGTAGCCGCCGAGATAGCCCAGGGCGCCGCCGCCGACCGCCAGATAGGGCAGGTAGGCAAGCACCACCGTAAGCGCCACCATCAGCGGCAGCCGCCAATTCCAGGGGCGCCAGAGCACCGGCAGCGCCAGCAGCGCCGTCGGCTTGATCAGCGCCCCGAGCGTCACGACGGCACCCGCAAGCAGGGTGCGGCCGCGCAGGAACAAGAGGAAGCCGGCGATCAGCAGCGCGCACATGGCGGCGTCGACGTGGCCGCTGCCGGCGATCTCCCAGACCGGGAGCGGATGCCACGCGTAGACCGCAACGCGCGTCAGCGGGCGGCCGAGGTGGCGCAGCACGCCGATGAGCGCTGCCACCGTGAGGGCCTCGAAGGCGATGAGGCCGAGCTTCATGGCCACGACGCTCTCGCCGAGGATACCGGTGATCGCAAGGAAGACGGCCTGCGCCGCCGGGGGGTAGATGGTGACGGCGTAGTCGGGGCGGTTGATGTTGGGGAAGATCGCCGCATCGCGCAGATGGGAGAGCTCAGGTGCGATCGGCAGGTAGCGATAGGGGTTGATGCCGGCGGCCTGGACGCGGCCGTCCCAGATGTAGCGGTAGATGTCGGTCGAGAGGTAGGGCTCGGCGAAGAGCAGGCCGAGGCGCATGAGCAGCGCGCCGACGAGGATCACGATCAGCGCGCCGTGTTGGTTGGCCCGGTCCGCAATGCGCAGCGCGAGCCAGATGCCGGCGCCGCCCGCGGCGAAGATCAGCATCAGTGCCCAGCCGCCGTAGGCGAGATGCAGGGCCGGGCCGACCGCCGTCAGTGCCGTAAGCGCCGCGGCCAGCGCGACGAGGCACAGAATCGGACCCCAGGCAAAGGCGGCAGAGTGCGGAGCGCCGGTCATGCCACGAGGCTCGCCGCGGTCGGAACAGCGAGCTCTGCCGCCAGATAGGGGCTGGCAAGCAGGCGCGTGAGCTCGCGCCGCGTCCAGGTCGCAGGCGTCGGCTCGGTTCCCCAGACGCGGAAGCGCCGGTCGTGAAACAGCTCGCCGATCAGCACGCGCAGCGCACCGATATCATCGACGTCGTACCAGGACGGCAACTGATGCACCGCAAGGTCGAGCTCGCGGGCGCGCGCCAAGGTCTGGGCCGACACCCTCTCCGTGCTCCAATCGATGTCCTCGAACAGCCGGCGGTGTGGCCGCTTCAATCCAAGGAGGTAGTAGCCCCCGTCGGTCGACGGCCCGAGCACGATGCGGTCACCGGGCGCGGCCAACGCGGTGGCGGCGGCCGTAAGGTAGGCGGTGGGCAGGGTCGGACTGTCGGAGTTGAGCAGGCACACGGCGTTGTGCCCGGCATCGAGCAGGGCGGATGCTGCGTAGAGGAGACATTCGCCGAAGCTCGGCGCCACGGTCTCCAGGAGCCCGATGCGGGCCGGCAGCATCTCACGGAAGAACGTCGCGCTGCCGGCGGGCGCAAAGGCCATGTAGGGGGCGATGTTGGCGAAGGCCGAGGCGCCGATGAGGTTATCTGCGATATCGCGCAGGAACGCGGTGTTGAGGCCGGCGGCCTCCTCGGCGGCGAGCGGCGGCGTGAGGCGGGTCTTGGCGCGGCCGGGTATCGATGCCTTCGCCATCACTGCGATCGCACACTGCGCGCTTTCCGTGTCGCTGTGGAGATGACCCGTCATCGCATGGGCTCCCTCAGATCCCGCTGAACCAGTTGAAGCCGCGATCCTCCCAGTAGCCGCCGCGGTAGGTGTTTGTCACCTCCATGGCGGTGATCCACTTGGGGTTCTTGAAGCCGAGCTTGACGGCCGTGCGCAGGCGCAGCGGGAAGCCAAAGGGGTCGGCCATCGGCTCCCCGGCATACTTGGTCGCCAGCAAGGTCTGCGGATGCAGCGCCGAGGCCATGTCGAGGCTGCCGTAGTAGTCGTCCGCGCAGCGGAAGGCGACGTACCTGGCGGTCAGATCGGCGCCGATGCGCTCCAGGAACCGGCGCAGGTTCACGCCCGACCACTGGCCGATGTAGTCCCACCCTTCCACGCAGATGTGGCGGATGATGACCTCCTGCTCCGGTAGCCCGTAGATCTCGCGAAGGGACCATGGCCGCTTGTCGCCGATGAGGCCTGCCAGCTCCAGCTTCCACGTGCTGCCATCGACCGGCACCATGTCCTCGGCATCGTAGTAGGCGTTGAAGCGCGGCGGCTTGACGACCTGGTCGGGAGAGAATGTCGGAGCCAGATGGTTGGGCCTGAACAGCAGCGCCTGGGCGCGGTCGTTCCACTCGGAGACCGTTTTCAAGACGCTCTGGACGGAGTCGCGCCGCGTCACATTGCAGCCCGTGAGCATGGTCAGGGCGCCGAGGCTGAGGCTGCCGCGCAGGACCTTGCGCCGGTCGATGGCGCGGAGCAGCTCCCGGTTCTCCTCCAGCGCGGTTTGGTCGATGCCGCGTGCGGGCCGGAACAGCGATCGTGAGGGCGGGCGACCGGACATGGGCTTTCTGTCTCCTAGTGCGCTTTCCAGTTGATGTGGATCGGAGCCCTGCCGCTGGGGTGGGCCGCGCGCCGGATCGCAGACGCCGACATGTCCCCCTCCCCCTTGTGGGGAGGGGCTAGGGGTGGGGGGAGCTCAGCCTGGTCATACATCTCAGTCTCACTCCTCAGTCGACAGACCTTGCGGAGACGGCGTGCCGCAGCACCCGCAATCTCCCCGCTCGTTCACCCCACCCCCGACCCCTCCCCATCAAGGGGAGGGGAGACGCTGCGGCTCTGCCTTCCCCTCACTATCAACGTCGAGCGCTCTGCAATGGATGCTCTTTCGCAGATTGGTCCTGGCATGATCCGCGTCCTGTGGAATGTGCTTTAGGGCACGAGGTCTTGGGGTTGTGCTTGCTTAGGCTTGGGCTCCGCAGGCTGCGCTTGCTCAGGTGACCTGGGCTCCGCAGGCCGCGCTTGCGTGGGCTCTTCGGAGTGCGCCTGCTCCAGGTGCAGGAGATCAACGGGCTGCGTCTGCTTCGGCTGCGTATCGGGTGGCGCGTCGGGTGAAACCAACGGGCCGCCGGTCACCATCGCGACCAGCGTCCTCGGAACGATCAGCGCCAGCGCCACGTGCACGAGGAGGAAGCCGACGATGGCGGCCATGCCCAGGAAATGGACGAGGCGCGCGGTCTGGAAGTCGTAGAACAGGACCGCCAGCTCCGAGAGCTGCACGGGCTTCCAGACCACCAGGCCCGAGAGCACCTGCACGACGCCGACCAGGATGATCCCAATGTAGAGGACGCGCTGGACCGCGTTGTAGCGGGTCAGGTCCTCATGGCTGAGCTTCAGCGCCAGCGCGGCGCGGATCTCCGCGAGGACCTCCATCGGGCGGACCGGCAGCAGCATGCGCCGGAAGCGGCCGGTGGCGAGCCCATAGGCGAGGTAGGCGATGCCGTTGGCGCCTAAGATCCACATCGCCAGGAAGTGCCATTGCAGCGCGCCCTCCGGCCCGTCGCCCAGTGTCATCCAATGGGGGAAATGCAGCCAGCCGAAGATCACCTCGTCGTTGTAGATCGCCCAGCCGCTCAGGATCATGATGAGCATCGCCACGGCGTTGATCCAGTGCATGATCCGAAACGCGAGCGGGTGCAGGCGGGCGGGGGGCCGGGCGTTGGATGTGACGTTGGCGTCTGGCATGGGACTTTTCAGGGGGCTCAGGGCGGGCGCGTCGGATCAGCGCCTGTAGAGGCCGATGCGGATGATCTCGGTCGCCGGTAGAGTCCGACTCTGAGGATCGCTCCAGGCAGGCGCGGCATCGAATTCCGCCCGCGTCATGTCGAGCGCCGCGAGCCGCCGGCCGGCGATGGCAACGACCTCGACGGGCACAGCGACCAGGCGCCGTCCCCAGCCGAGGAAGCCGCCATAGGGCACGATCAGCTGGATCTTCCCGCTCGCCGTGCGCACCACGCTCTGCACGTAGCCGAGCGCCCGGTCGTCAAAATCCAGCACCGGAAGTCCGATCAGGTCGCCGACTTTGACGGGCTGAGGATAGCGGCGCTGCATCCGTTCCTCGGGCGTCAGCGCAGCCGGAGCGTGCGGAGGCACCACGGGTCCTGCGGTAAGGACCGGTGCGGGGCGCCCGCTTCCATCCTCTGCAGCAGACGGCATGCCGCTGGCGATGATCAGCGCGGTGACTGTTGCGGCTGCGTGTCTCAACATCGAAACGCCCTTCCGATCGCTTTTCTCGTGCATGATGCCGCCTCACCTGACCTCAAGAGGGTTCTCCGGCATCCTTGGGTGCTGACCGCTATTAGCCGACGCGCTGCGCCCACCGTTGCGGCGCCTTCGGCCGGGCCGCACAGCCGACAGCGCCTGTGCGATATCGGCGATCAGGTCATCGACGTTCTCAAGGCCGACAGAGAGTCTCAGAAGGTCGGGCGGGCAGGGGCTGCCGGCTCCCTCGATGCTGGAGCGGTGCTCGACCAGGCTCTCGACGCCGCCCAGCGAGGTCGCCCGCTGCCACACCCGCATCCGTGCGGCGCAAGCGATGGCGTCCGTCTCGCCGCCCCTTATGCGCATCGAGAGCATGCCGCCGAACCCGCCCTGCATCTGGCGTGCGGCAATCGCGTGGCCGGGATGGGAGGCAAGCCCCGGGTAGAGTACGCCAGCAACGGCGGGGTGATCGACGAAATGCCGGGCGATGGCCATGGCCGAGGCCGACTGATGGCGCACGCGCACGTGCAGCGTGCGCAAGCCCCTGAGCAGCAGCGCGGCCTCGAAGGGCCCGATGATCGCCCCCAGCATGCCGCGCAGGCGTGCTGCGCGCTCAAAGGCCCGGTCCTGCCGCGCGAACACGAGCGCCCCCGCAACGACGTCGGAGTGGCCGTTGAGGTACTTGGTCGCCGAGTGCACCACCAGATCGGCCCCAAACGACATAGGACGGGTGAGCACCGGCGTCGGCACCGTGGAGTCGACGGCCAGCAGCGCACCAGCCTCGTGGGCGCACTGCGCCGCCTCCGCGATATCCGTCACCACCCAGGTCGGGTTCGATGGGGTCTCGATCCAGACGAGCTTGGTCTGGCCCGGTCTGATGGCGGTGCGCAGAGCGTCCACGCTGCCCGCGTCGATGAACGTCACGTCCAATCCGTGGGTCGGCGCATCTTGCATCAACCACTGACGCAAGCCCCAGTACATCTGCGTGGGCGCGACCACGTGCGCGGGCCGCTCCAGCGCCAGGAACGCGCTCGTCGCCGCGGCCATGCCGGAGGCGAACAGGAGACTGGCCGCACCGTGCTCCAGCTCGTTAAGGACGTGCTCGACCTGGCGCACCGTCGCGTTATCGGAGCGGCCGTAGCAGTAGCCCCTGCGGTACTGGTTGTCCGCGTCGCGCACGAAGGTCGTCGCCAGGTGGATGGGAGGAACAATGGCACCGGTGCCGGGGTCACCGGCCGCACCCGCCTGCGCTGCAACCGTCTCCGGCCGCGGCTTGCCTGGCAGGCGAGGCCCCACGGGCAAAGCGCTGGCCGTCGCGCCGTTTTTTGGCCCTGTCCCGCTTGGGGTGCTGCCTTTCAGGCCGTCGGCTCGGGCCGACCTGAATGGCGGCTGACGCACTGGCGGGGCGGTCACAGATTTCTCCGGGTGAGAAGGCACACACTCGACGGCAACTACGCTGTGGGTTGCGCCGCTGTTACCGGGTTCACGATTTTGTGCTCCAGGAGCCTGTCCGAGCAATCGTACACGGAGCGCCGAGCGGTCGAGAATCGCCTGGCGCTTCAGGTCGTGGTCGGCCGCGCAACCGGGGCGCCCGCAATACGGGGTAGGAAGGGGTTCACCGCAGCCATGCTGGGCGGCATGGGCAGCCCGCTGGGAGCCGTGCCTGGCGGCCTGCTGGCTTGGCTGGATCGCCGGATGGGCTTAGACTTGGCGTGGCAGCCGGAGGTCGATGGCGTGATGTACTCAGATCGACCTGGATCGATTTTGCTGCGGGATATGCAACGTCGGGGGGCAGGCGCTGTGAAGG
>JBAPMW010001071.1:0-6488 GCA_049278815.1 Hyphomicrobiaceae bacterium | reverse complement strand
CATCTGCAGCCATGCGCAAATGTTTCGGGTCAATTCTGGAAGATTAGGGCCGATGGCAACTGGGCGCGTCTGACCACAAAATTTCGAGGCGCAGGCATGTGTCTCGATATTTTCAATGGCGGGCCTGACGACAACCAGCCCCACCTGCAGACGTGCGCCAATGTTGCGGGCCAGTTCTGGTTATTAAGCAAGACAGACAAACACGTGAATTAAGCGAGGACTTAGCATTCGGGCAGGGATGGACGACGAGGTTCTGGCGACCTGGTCGCGCTTTCCAGGCTTGCCGTCCTATAGCGTCCTGCGTTTGCGCTTCGTTAAGGCTGTTGGCACAGCGACGCGGAGTTTCTGCGGTCCGCCAATCTCCGCCCACCACGTGCGGTGCCTAAAATGGGCGGTCGTTTGCAGCGACGGGACGTGGATGGCGCCATCCGACGTTCACGGGCAGACGGCCGGCGCCTGGACGGAGAGCGAGATGGCTCGAAATCCAGGGGCCCGTGCCAACCGGTTGCGGCGAAGCGCCAGCAATGGCGGCGGAGTCCGCTGCCTGCCTTCAGTGGCTCAAGGCCCAGGCGAAGCCTCGCAAGGGGCGGAGCGGAAAGCCAAAGAATGGCACGGGTCACAAGACGCCGTCGACGCGGGTGCCGAGAGGCAACCCGTTGGGGCGGGCAACCGCCCCGTTATCGGTTGCCGAGCGGCACCCGCGTTCCCGTCGCACCCTTGCCGGCATTGCCCGGCGGGGCCGGTGGCGTTGGCAGCTCGTGGGAGAAGGGATGCCGATTCCCCGCAAATCCGAAGCGTTTTGCGACCCGCCGCCACTGCGGCCGGCATCAGCCCTCGACGGAGCAGGGGTACAGGCCGGTGGATGGCTCGACGGGGCGGATCTCGCAGGCGATGCCCGGTACCGGTCCGCCGCGGCGGTCGATGGCGCACCAGCGGTCGCCGCTCTTGGCCCAGGCGATGCCGCGGTCGAGGGTGTCCTACGGTCTGTCCACTGGCAATTGGCGCGATTGCACGTCCACGGTTGCGTGCCTATGGACAGCCGGTATAGTCGGGCGGTGCCACGGGGAGAGCGTTGCATGCGGAGAGCCTTGTTTCGCGTTGCCGTCATGGCATTTGCGGCGCTGGTATCGGCCTGCGGCGGCACCTCGCGAGTGGGCGATGAGCTGACCGCCACCTCCCTCAGCCAGAGCAGGAAGGCCGTGGCGCTGATCAAGCTGGGCGCGGCCGATCCGATGTGCTCAGCGTTGCAAGCCGGCATCGGGGTGCGCCAGGGCGACCACTACAAGATCGTGGAGACCGCCCGCATCCAACGCAGCGCCAAGGACACCCTGGTTGCCGAGCTGGAGCTGGGGGCGGGCGAGTACCATGTCGTCAGCTACACCTGCAACCGGCCGCGCGGCGCCATCCACCTTGCCGACTCGCTCGGCGGCGGCGTCTTCAGGAAGAGCTACGCCTCGTTCTCGTTGGCGCCGGGCGAGATTCTCAACGTCGGCTACCTGCAACTCGTGCCCATGGCCTCGACCCAGGTGGCCTACACCCGCGTGTTGGCCGTGCGCCTGGCGGTGACCGACTGGCCGCTCGCGGAGCTGGAGCGGTTCAAGCGGCAGCGGCCTGGCCTCTACGGCCAGATGAAGACGCGGCTGATGACCGTTCCCCGGGTCGATCCCCCCACCATGCAGCAGGTGCAGGCCCGTTGCGCCGAGCTGCGGCGCCTGCAGGCCGAGGGCAAGCTGCAGAACCTGCCCCCCATGTGCAACCTGCCCCGCGGCACCCCACCCGCGCGCAAGCCTGGCAAGAGCCCAGGCAAGGACAAGAGCATCGGGGCTTAAACTGGAATCCAATAGACGCTCGGTAGTATGGTTGGGGTCAGACCCTGCGGGGCTGACCCCAACCATGGCACGTGCTAAGCGAGTGTGCCTGGAAGCTTGACGGACAGGTTGGAGCAAGGGGTCAGACCCGCAGGGTCTGACCCCGTCAAGGACCCGTTAAAGGGGAGCCCCACATGAACCAGACCCTGCGGCGTGCGGCCATTGTCGGCGGCGTGCGCATTCCGTTCTGCCGCTCCAATACGCTCTATGCCGACAAGTCCAACCTGGAGATGCTGACGGCCGTGCTCAACGGCCTGGCCGAGAAGTACAAGCTCGCCGGCGTGCACATCGACGAGGCGGTGGGCGGCGCGGTGGTCTCGCACTCCAGGGACTGGAACCTGGCGCGCGAGGCGGTGCTTGGCTCGAAGCTCGCACCCACCACGCCCGGCATCACCATGCAGCAGGCCTGCGGCACCAGCCTGCAGGCGGCCATGGGCATCGCCGCCAAGATCGCCGTCGGCCAGATCGAGTGCGGCATCGCCATGGGCTCCGACACCACCTCGGATGCGCCCATCGTATTCAAAGAGAAGCTCGCCCACCGGCTGGTGGAGGCGCAGAACGCACGCTCCATGGGCGGCCGGCTGAAGGCCTTCAAGGGCTTCAGGCCCGGCGAGCTGGCCCCGCAGCCGCCCTCGGTCAGCGAGCCGCGCACGGGCCTCTCGATGGGCCAGCACGCCGAGCTGATGGCGCAGGAGTGGCGCATCGGGCGCGTGGAGCAGGACCAGCTCGCCTTCGAGAGCCACAGGAAGGCCGCCGAGGCCTACCGCTCGGGCTATATGGACGACCTGGTGGTGCCGTTCGCCGGCGTGTTCCGCGACAACAACATGCGCGAGGACATCAGCCTGGAGAGGATGGCGACGCTCAAGACGTCGTTCGAGAAGTCCGAGCGCGGCACGCTCACCGCCGCCAACTCCACCCCCCTCACCGACGGCGCCGCCGCCGTGCTGCTGGCTTCCGAGGAGTGGGCCGCCCAGCGCGGCCTGGCCGTGCAGGCCTATCTCGTGGATGCGCAGACGACAGCGCTCGATTTCGTCGCCGGCGAGGGGCTGCTGATGGCGCCTGCCATGGCGGTGTCGCGCCTCATCGAGCGCAACGGCCTCAAGCTGCAGGACTTCGATTTCTACGAGATCCACGAGGCCTTCGCGGCCCAGGTGCTTGCCACGCTGAAGGCTTGGGAGGACCCGATCTACTGCAAGAACCACCTCGGCCGCGACGAGCCGCTGGGCGCCATCGACCGCGCGGCCATGAACGTGCACGGCTCCAGCATCGCCTTCGGCCATCCGTTCGCGGCCACCGGCGCGCGCATCGTTGCCAACCTCGCCAAGCTCCTCTCCGAGCACGGCGGCCGCGGCCTGATCTCGATCTGCACCGCCGGCGGCATGGGCGTGGCCGCGATCCTGGAGGGCAGGAAGGCCGCCGAGATGCAGGCGGCGGCTTAACGGCGCCGCATGGCGGCCTCCCATCACGCCGTTGGTTGCAAGAAGGCGGCATGCGCATCTCGGTGCAGGGGACCTCGGGCGCGGGGAAGACGACGCTGGCGCGCCGGCTGGCGGCCCGCCTTGGCGTGCCGCATATCGAGCTCGATGCGATCAACTGGCAGCCGGGTTGGCGCGGTCTCAACGAGGATGATCCTGCTGAGTTCGCCCTGCGCGTCGAGCAGGCGCTCGCGGCCAATGCATGGGTGTGCGATGGCAACTACACCGCCGTCGTCCGGCCGCTTATCCTCACCCGCGCGACCGATGTCATAATCCTCGACTACGACCGTGCCGTGGTGATGCGCCGGGTCGTCTGGCGCTCCTTCGTGCACTGGCTCCTGCGCACCGAGCTCTGGCCGGGTACCGGCAACCGCGAGAGCGTCCGCATGTGGCTCGAGCCCGACCACCCGATCCGCTGGGCCTGGGACACGCATCCCCGCCGCCGTGCGCGCTTCGCCGAGATGGTGGCGGACCCGGCGCTCGCCCATATCCGCTTCCACCGCCTCACCCGGCCGGCCGAGGCGAGGGCGCTGGTCCGCGGGCTCGCGGCGCTAAGGCATCCATGACGGGCTCCCAGTCGCCGCCGTCACCCCTGCGGCTTTCCATCCCTGAACGGCGCCAGCGCCGCCGCGATGAAGGCGTGGGTGGGGGCGGCGAGGCCGTGCTCCTTGGCGAGCCGCGCCACGGCGCCGGAGAGGCCCTCCACCTCGATCGGCTTGCCGGCCAGGAGGTCGTGGCACATGGACGCCATCATCTCCTTGGGCAGACTGTCGATGAGCCTCGTGGTCCTCGCAGCGTCCTCCGGCACCAGCCCTGTCTTCAACGCTACGCCAAGCGCAACGACCTCCTCGACGGCGGCATCCAGCAGCGCGTGCGAGCTGGCGTTCGCGCGCACCGGGCCGATCGGCCCGCGCGTCAACGCCGTCAGGCCTGACACCGGTGCCAGCATCGCGAACTTCGTCCACAGGGTGCGGGAGATGTTGTCGGAGACCTTGGCGGTGATGCCGGCCGCGATGCAGGCGGTGTGAAACGCCCGCACGCGCGGGCTGGCGCTGCCGTCGGCCTCGCCGAACTCCAGCAGGGCGAAGTTGCCGATCTGCTTGATGACGCCAGGCTCGGCGATGTGGGAGGCGATGCGCGCCGCACCCTCGACCACCTTGTCCCGACCCACGATGCGGCCGATGCGCGTGCCGCTCTCGACGCCGTTCTGAAAGGTGAACATGGTGGCGCCGCCGGCGGCGAGCTCCCGCAGCGACTCGGCGGCAGTCTCGGTATCGCGCATCTTCACGGCGAACATGACCGCATCGGCTGCCGCGATCTCGCGGGCGTCGGCGACCACCTTGACCGGGTTGAGATTGAGGCTGCCGATCTCGCTGTCGAGGCGCAGGCCGCCCGCGCGCATCGCCTCGGCGTGGGCGCCGCGCGCCACGAACGTCACGTCGTTGCCGGCGGCGGCGAGGCGGGCGCCGAAGTAGCCGCCGACGCCGCCCGAGCCCATCACGACGATCTTCATGTCTTGCAATCCTTGTGTGTTGCGAGAGGCATAAGGACCGGGTGTCGCCCCAAGGGTTCGCGTGCTTGCGCTCGTCTTGCGACACCCGACGCCCGCCAGTCTCAGGGCGTGACGACGACACGGCCGACGATCCGGCCGGCGCGCAAATCGTCGAGCGACCGGCTGGTCTCGGCCAGCGGCCGCGTCTCGACCGGGATCGGCGCGATCCTGCCGGCCTTGACCAGCGCGATCATCTCGGCCGCCTCGGCCGGCGAGCCCACGTAGCTGCCCATGACGGTGAGCGCGCGCAACGGGAACATGGGCACCGGCAGGGTGAAGCTGCCGCCCAGCAGTCCAACCACGATGGCGGCGCCGCCCTTGGCCACCACCGACTGGGCGAACCCGAGCGACTTGTCGGAGCCGGCGAAATCCACCGCCGCGCCCACGCCGCCGGTTGCCTTGGCGATGGCCTTGCGCGCGCCGGCATCTGCCGCGTCGAAGGCCTCCCTGGCGCCGAGCTTCAGCGCCGCCTCGCGCTTCGCCGGGTCGATGTCGGCCACCAGGATGGCCGTGTCGGTGAGCGCGCGGGCGAACTGCAGGCCCATCATGCCGACGCCCCCCAGGCCGACGATCAGCAGCGGGCCGGATCGCAGGTAGGGCAGCGCCTTCTTGATGGCGCTGTAGCCGGTGAGTCCGGAGCACATCAGCGGCCCGGCGATCTCCGGCGCGATCCCCTCCACGTCGAGGAGATAGCGCGGGTGCGGCACCAGCACGTGGCTTGCATAGCCGCCGTCCACCGTGACGCCGAGGGCGCGCGGCGCATTGCACAGGTGCTCGTCGCCGCGGGCGCAAACCCCGCATTTGCCGCAGCCGATCCACGGATAGGCGGCGTAGCGCTTGCCCGGCTCGGCTCCCTGGGCGCCGGGCCCCGCCGCCTCAACAGTCCCCGCGATCTCGTGCCCGAACGTGAAGGGCAGCGGCCGGCCGGTGCGCACGTCGAGCTTCTGCTCCCCGCCCAGGGAGAAGTAGCCGTCCTGGAGGTGCAGGTCCGAGTGGCAGACGCCGCAGTGAGAGACGCGCAGCAGCACCTCGGTGCCCTGCGGCGTGGGCGTCTCCGCCTCGGTGGGCGCAAGCGGCTTGCCATACTCGATCAGCGATTGGCGCAGCATGAGGGGCATCTCCTCGTGGATAGAGGCGGCAGCCTAACAGACCTCGCCGCCTCTGTTCGAGCGCGATCGCACCCCGCCCCGAGCCGGCTGCCATCCGTCCAATATGCCGCACTTGGTCACACAACCGTCAAAAGAGTCCTTCATGGTGTGTAGGATTCATTGGGTTCGCCTGGAGGTGCGGTCGTGGCGAAAGGTGCGGACATCGTGGCGGGCGGCTGCCCTCCGCATACCATTTACATCTGGCCCTCGCGAGAGCTGATCGCTCGGTCGTGGGACTGGCCGGAGGCGTGGCACGAGGCCTTCGAGCAGGCGGCGGGCCAGCTCGCCGGCTTGTTAGCCACGTGTGTTCTGGGCGGGCTTCCCGTCACCCAGGAGCCTGCGACGAGGCAGCTGCGGGCGGGCCGGGTGAGCTTCCGCGTCAGGTGCTCCGGCACGCGCATCTACATTGCCGTCCTGGACTTCGAGGGGCCACACGCACCTGGAC
>JBAPMW010001070.1:0-3634 GCA_049278815.1 Hyphomicrobiaceae bacterium | reverse complement strand
CTCTACCACCGCACCATGAGCGGCAGGGGCCAGCGCGTCACCTGCGCCATGCAGGACGGCGTGCTGAACCTTGCCCGCGTCAAGATGCGCGACCAGCAGCGTCTCGCGCACGGGCCGCTGACAGAGTACAGCCAGCACGGCGAGGGCATTGCCTTCGGCAAGGCCGTGCCGCGCGCGGGCAACGACTCCGGCGGCGGCCAGCCGGGGCGCATCCTCAAGTGCAAGGGCTGGGAGAACGACCCCGACGCCTACATCTACTTCATCACCCAGGCGCCGGTGTGGGAGAAGATCTGCGACGTGATCGGCGAGCCGGGCTGGAAGACCGATCCCAACTATGCCAAGCCGGCCGCGCGCCTGCCGCGCCTCAACGAGATCTTCGGCCGCGTCGAGCAGTGGACCATGACCAAGGACAAGTTCGAGGCCATGGACATCCTCAACAAGTACGACATCCCGTGCGGGCCGATCCTCTCCATGAAGGAGATCGCGGAGGACAAGTCGCTCTACGCCACGGGCACGATGGTGGAGGTGGACCATCCGAAGCGCGGCAAGTACCTGTCGGTGGGCAACCCGATCAAGCTCTCCGCCAGCCCCACCGAGGTGCAGCGCTCGCCGCTGTTGGGCGAGCATACGGAGGAGGTGCTGGCCGAGCTCGGCTACTCGTCCGACGATATGCGCACGCTCGCCGATGCCGGCGCCACCGCGGCGGTAAAGAAGGCGGCGGCCGAGTGAGCTGAGGCTGTCGCAAGCGCGCGGCCCGCCGCCCTCGGGAAGAACGGGGGGCCGGGCCGCGGAACAGGCATTCACGCAAGAATCCGAGTGAGGAACCGCAATGCGGATCGTCGTGCATGGACAGGAGGCCTTCGGCAAGGCGGTCCTGGAGCGCTTGCTGGAGCGCAATGAGAACGTGGTGGCCGTGTGCTGCGCGCCGGACAAGGCCGGCCGGCCGGAGGACCCGCTCAAGGTGCTCGCCAGGGAGAAGGGCCTGCCCCTCCATCAGCCGAAGAGCTGGAAGACGCCCGAGGCGGTGGAGCTCATGAGGTCGTTCAACGCGGACGTCTGCATGATGGCCTACGTGCTCCTGTTCGTGCCGCAGCCGGTGCTGGACGCGCCGCGTTTCGGCACCTTCCAGTATCACCCCTCGCTGCTGCCGGCGCACCGCGGGCCGTCGTCGATCAACTGGCCGATCGCCTGGGGCAAGACACGCACGGGCCTCACCATCTTCTGGCCGAACGAGGGTCTCGATGAAGGCCCCATCCTGATCCAGAGGTCGGTGGAGATCGGCCCCGACGAGACGCTGGGCGACGTCTACTTCAAGAAGCTGTTCCCCATGGGCGTCGATGCCATGATCGAGGGGCTGGAGCTGGTGCGCGCCGGCGTCAAGCTCAGGCACGCGCAGAACCTGGCCGACGGCTCCTACGAGGGCTGGTTCAAGAAGGAGGTTGTCGGGATCGATTGGTCGAAGCCGGTCGCCGAGGTCTATAACCTGATCCGCGCCGCCAATCCCGCACCGGGCGCGTGGGGCACCATCAAGGGCGGCAAGGTCGACATATTCGACTCCGCCCAGGTTCCAGGTAGCGGCGCGCCGGGCAGCATCCTGGGCGTCGACGATCAAGGCATGACTGTCGCCGCGCAGGGCGGGGCCATCCTCGCCAAGCGCGTGCGCGGCGCGGACGGCAAGAAGGTGACCGCTGCGGAATGGGCGAAGGCCGCGGGCGTCAGCGCCGGCGACACCTTCGACAAGCCTGCACCCAAAGCCTGAAAAACAGCCCCATGTTCAAACGTCTGCGCGAGCTCGCAGGAGGGAAGGCCAAGCCTATGACCGTCAAGTCTGACATCGAGATTGCGCGCGAGGCGCGTATGAGGCCGATCGCCGAGGTCGGCCAGAAGGTCGGCATCCCGGCCGACGCGCTGCTGAGCTACGGGCCCCACAAGGCCAAGGTGTCGTTCGACTTCATCGACAAGACCAAGAGCAACAAGGACGGCAAGCTGATCCTGGTGACGGCCATCACGCCGACCCCGGCCGGCGAGGGCAAGACCACCACCACCGTAGGTCTCGGCGACGGCCTCAACCGCATCGGCAAGCGCGCCATGAGCTGCCTGCGCGAGCCCTCGCTCGGGCCCTGCTTCGGCATGAAGGGCGGCGCGGCCGGCGGCGGCCATGCCCAGGTGGTGCCGATGGAGGACATCAACCTGCACTTCACGGGCGACTTCCACGCCATCACCAGCGCCCACAACCTGCTGTCGGCCCTGCTCGACAACCACATCTACTGGGGCAACGCGCTGGGCCTCGACGCGCGACGCATCTCCTGGCGCCGCGTGCTGGACATGAACGACCGCGCGCTGCGCTCCATTGTCAACTCGCTGGGCGGCACCGCCAACGGCTTCCCGCGCGAGGACGGCTTCGACATCACGGTGGCCTCCGAGGTGATGGCGATCCTGTGTCTCGCCATGGACCTCAAGGACCTGGAGCGCCGGCTCGGCAACATCGTGGTCGGCTACACGCGCGACAGGAAGCCGGTGAAGGCGGCCGACCTCAAGGGTGACGGCGCCATGACCGTGCTGCTCAAGGACGCGTTGATGCCGAACCTGGTGCAGACGCTCGAGAACAATCCGGCGTTCATCCACGGCGGTCCGTTTGCCAACATCGCGCATGGCTGCAACTCGGTGCTCGCGACCAGGACGGCGCTCAAGCTCGCCGACTACGTGGTGACGGAAGCCGGCTTCGGTGCCGACCTGGGGGCGGAGAAGTTCTTCGACATCAAGTGCCGCAAGGCCGGCCTCAATCCGGCAGCGGCGGTCATCGTCGCCACGGTGCGCGCACTTAAGATGCACGGCGGCGTGGCCAAGGACGACCTCAAGAACGAGAACGTGGCGGCCGTCGCCAAGGGCTGCGAGAACCTGACGCGGCACCTGGAGAACGTGCGCAACTTCGGCGTGCCGCCGGTGGTGGCCATCAACAGGTTCGTCACCGACACCGACAAGGAGATCGGCGAGGTGATGAAGGCGGCCGAGGCCGCCGGTGCCAAGGCCTACCTCTGCACGCACTGGGCTGACGGCGGCAAGGGCACCGAGGCGCTGGCGCACCACGTCGCCGACCTCGCCGAGAGCGGCCAGTCCAGGTTCAAGCCGCTCTACCCCGACGAGATGCCGCTGCGCGACAAGGTCAAGACCATCGCCACCGAGATCTACCGCGCCGCCGACATCGCCTGCGACGCCACTGTGGAGGCCCGCTTCAAGGAGCTGCAGGCGTCGGGCTACGGCCACCTGCCGATCTGCATGGCCAAGACGCAGTACTCGTTCTCGACCGACGCCAACAGGAAGGGTGCGCCCACCGGCCACATCGTGCCGATCCGCGAGCTCAGGCTGTCGGCCGGTGCCGAGTTCGTCGTGGCCATTACCGGCGAGATCATGACCATGCCCGGCCTGCCGAGGGTACCCTCGGCCAACTCCATCCGCCTCAATGAGAAGGGGCAGATCGAGGGGCTGTTCTGACGTTAGTCCGGGGTCAGACACTGCGGGTCTGACCCCATGGCACCCACGCGTAGGTTGGGGTCGACCCCGGCGAAAGCAGGGGGAAGACCCAACATTTCGACGCCGCGCCCGCCCACAGTTGGGTCTACGCTCCGCTTGACCC
>JBAPMW010001069.1:0-2270 GCA_049278815.1 Hyphomicrobiaceae bacterium | reverse complement strand
CCATGGTGGCGCACTCGATGCCGTAGGCATCGAGGTACTGCGAGCGGATGAGCGCCAGGTTGGAGCCGGGCGGACCGCCGTCCTCGGGCCAGGCATCGCGGCGGCAGGCCCGCGGGGCCGACTTCGGATAGGGCTCCAGGCCGGTCATGCCGTGGCGGCGGCGCGAGCCGTAGGCGGCGAGCACCTCCCACCAGCGCGCCGGCATGTAGGGCCTGAGGTCGGCCAGCGAGCGCAGCGCGGGGTGCATGTCGCCGTCGATGATGCCGACGCGGGCACTCGGCCGCGCCTCGGCGCGCTCGCCGGTCTCGGCATCAGGGGGGAGCGGGGCGTCGAGCATCATGCGGGCCTCCTCATGGGGCTCTGGGGCTCTTCAGGCGCGGGTAGGTGGCGAAGGCGTTGTCGATCAGGATCTTGCGGCGCACATCCGGGGCGATGCCATCGGGGAGCATCTCCTCGCCGTCGAACTGCCAGTGCGGGAAGTCGGTGGCGAACAGCAGCATCTCGTCGGAGCCCAGCTGGTCCATCAGACGGCCGATGTGCTGGGCCCCCACTGGTCCATTGGGTGGGCTGTCGAAGGGTTGGGCGGTGAGGCGCACGTGGTCGCGCACGATCTCCTCGGGCGGCCGGTCGATCCACGGCACCTCGCTGCGCACGCCGCGCCAGAACTTGGAGAGGCGCCACAGGTAGGGCGGCAGCCAGGTGACGCCGGATTCGATGAGCACCACCTTCAGCCGCGGGAACTTGACGAACACGCCCTCGCACACGAGGCTGCCGAGCTGGGTGTGGAAGCCGAGCGACTGGGCTGCATAGTCCTCCAGATGGTAGCTGGGCCAGCCCGAGCCGGTGACGGCGTGGTGATAGCTGCTGCCGGCGTGGATGCCCACCGTGAAGCCGTGGCGCTCGGCGGCGGCGTAGACCGGCCAGTACACCGACTTGCCGAGTGGCTGCTCGCCCAGTGCCAGGAGGAGCACTTGTACGAAGCGCGGGTCGCCGGCGCGGCGCTCGATCTCCTCGACCGCCCGCTCGGCCGACTGCATGGGCAGCACCACCGAGCCCCTGAAGCGGTTGTCCTTGTCGAGCCACTCGGCCGCCAGCCAGTCGTTGACCGCGCGAGCGAAGGCGGCGGCCAGGTTCTCGTCGCGGAACGCCTGCACCGCGAACAGGCTGTTCAGAATCGCGTGCGCGAAGCCATATCGGTCGAGCGTGGCCTTGGCGGCCTTGACGGGGTCTGCGTCGGCCCCGCTCGCGCGCCAGTCGGGCCGCCTGGTCAGGGGAGAGTTGGCCGGATAGGCGATGGTGTCCCAGACATCGATGCCCCGTGTCTCCACGGCCGAGCGCCAGTGCTCGTCCATATACCGGCTCAGCGCCGCAGGCGTCGGCACGCGCGGGTGCAGGTCGCAATCGATGGCGCCGGTCCAATCGAGGGGCACGGGCTTCTCCGGGCGGGTGGGCGTTATGCAGCCAAGCCCTCAGAGCATAGCCGAGAGGCCGCGCCGTGACGAGATGGGGCACCCCCACTGGATCGGCGGGCCGTATCCGCTTTGCTACACGCAGGGGGCGGCTTGGTGGGAGGACAACCGTCTGACGCCATTGGGGGTCATATGCGCCGTGTTGCTGGGCGAGCGCTGGGCTGTGGGAAGTCTGTGGATTTCTCAGGCTACTGGCAGCGGCACGTTAAGCCTGCCTGGCCCGCAGGTCACAGTTGCCCGGAGCGGTGCTCCCATCTTCTTGATAACGGGCGTTTTGCTCGTTACATCTAGGAACGAATCGGAAAAAGCGCCTGCAAGAAATGCATGCAGAAGTCAAGCCCAAAGAAGTAGAGTCGCGCCGGGATCAACAGATGAAACATATGACCATCATCGTCAGGGCTGAATGGGACGACGAAGCCAAGGTTTGGGTTGCGACGAGCGACGATATTGGGCTAGTCACGGAAGCGGAAACGCTTGAGGCACTACGCCCGAAGGTCATCGATATGGTAACTGATCTTCTTGCTCTCGAAGGCGAGAGTTTTTCGGACCTGCCAGAAATTCCAGTGCAGATTATGGCGCAGCAGTTGGCGCGCATCCCGAATCCAAAGTTCAGTTGATTGCTTACACCAGATGGCCACTTACGAGCGTGATGTTCGTGAGTACTTAAAGGAGCACGGCTGCTATTTTGTGCGGCATGGCGGGCGTGGCGACCACGATATTTGGTACAGCCCGATTACAAAGCGGAACTTCACGGTGGACGGCGCGATCAAGTCCCGACACACTGCAAATGCAGTGCTGAAG
>JBAPMW010001068.1:0-2628 GCA_049278815.1 Hyphomicrobiaceae bacterium | reverse complement strand
GCGCAGACCCAACACGGCGAGGGGGAACCCCCAAAAGTGTTGGGTCTTCGCTGCTCGACCCAACCTACGAAGGCGCCTCACGCTGGCCGATGCTCGATATCGGATAGAATGCAAGTGTCGTCGTGGGTGGCAGTGCCGCGATACTGACGATTTGCATACATTGCTTCTCTGGTTTAAGACCGTTCGAAGAGAACGTCATTGGTCTCAATCCAGCGCGCCTGCCGCCGCAACCTGACCCCACCTCGTCTCATCTCCATCGAAGCCAACCACAGCGGCGGAGCGGGCGTGCGTCAGCGGGGAGACGCTTGCCATGGAGCACGACGGCGCCGGGTGGATCTCGTATGGCGTGCTCGCGCCGGTTCTGCTGGCCCTTACGGCAGCGCTCTGGCGGTCGGGCTTTCTCGGCCGGCTCATGCGGCTGGTCGAGGAGACGATGCTCGGCAACTGGCAGCTGGCGCTGCTGGGCGCCGCGGCAATCGCGCTCTCGCTCGCCTCCGGCTACACCACCTTCGACGGGCTGCGCAACTTCACGTCCGCGCCGCTGCTCTCGGTGCTCGTCGCCTTCGGCATCCAGGGGGTGATGCTGATCGTCTCCTGGCTGATCGGCGAGAGCTTCGCCACCGGCATGGGCCGCAAGGCCGCGCGCCCCGGCGCCATGAGTGCGCGCGAGGCAACGCTGGGCGCGGGCTTTGGAGCGGTCCTTGTCGGCCTCGCCTTCTGCTGGGCGCTCAACCGTTACGACGCCATCGGCCTTACGGGCGGTGCCGGCGGCTCCCTCCAACTGCGGGCCGACTGGAAGCGCGTGGCCGATGTGGCGCTCGCTTTCCTGATGGCCCTGGCTCTTCTCGGGCTCATCGTTCTCGCCGCGAGGCGCGGCGGCGACATCGCCCGCTCCTACGTGCAGGCCGTCCGCCTCATTGTCGGCAACGCGGCGCTGTGGGCGATGCTGCTCGCGTGCATGGGCGCCTCGGTGCTCTTCTCCTTCGATTCCCACTTCAATGCGATCTTCCCCGCCGAGCAGAGGAAGCGCGCCGCCGAGATCCGCACCCTGGGCCAGATCGCGGCCACCATCGCCGACATCGGCGAGCGGGCGCAGAAGGTGCAGGCCGCCGAGACCGGACACCTTTTCGAGACCGAAGGCTGGAAGACCTACGACGCCCAGCTCGCCGCGCTGGCTGAGCTTGCCCGCGGCACGCAGGGGGAGATGGCGGCGGTCCTTCTCTCGAAGCTGGAGGAGCGCCAACGCGGCATCGGCGAGCAGCAGGAGCGCATCGCGGGCTCACAGCGCAGCCAGTCGGCGCTCCTGCGCAAGCGCGACGAGCTGGAGGCGGAGCTGCAGCGCTTCGAGGCCTCGATCGGCGCACTGGAGGCGGAGCTGGCGAAAGCGCAGGCCGCCTATGACGAGAGGCGGCAGGCAATCGCCGCCAAGGAGATCGAGGCCGGCGCCGAGGACGGCGGCGTCGAGGGCACGCTGAAGCGCGGCAAGGGCCCCACCTGGCGCCAGCGTGTGGCGGAGGCGGAGGAGCTGCAGCGCAGGCTCAAGCTCGCCGACGAGCCGCGCCTCAAGGAGGCGCAAAGCCGGCGCGATGCGGCCTCCGCGCGCATCGTCGGCCTCAAGCGCGAGATCGCCACCATCGTCGCGGAGGCGGCCAAGTACAAGGGCGCCATCTCCGCCGCCGAGCACCGCATCAAGGCGGCGCAGGAGGGCGACGCAGCGGGCGACGCCGGGGCCGGCCAACGTATCGATCCTGCGCGCCTGCTGGAGGCCTTCGAGCGCGCCCGCGCCGCCTTCCGCCAACGGCCCGACGCCGCGGCGCTGGCGGCCGTCCAGACGCAGTGCCGGACCATGATCGGTGCGCTCTCCGGCGTGGCCGCGGCCAAGGAGAAGGTGCGCGGCATCGATTGCGACCCCAAGGCCGCCGCCGAGGCCGCAGCGCGCCTGTTCGCCCTCAACGCCGGCCGCCTGGCGTTCGAGGCGGGGTGCGCCGGCGGCGCCAAGCTGCCGCAGGGGGCGGGCACCGACGAGCTTCTGGCCTTCGGCCGCAAGTGCCTGCAGGATTCGGGGCTCGCGAGCAAGGACGCGCCCGACTTCGGCGCCCGCTTCCAGTCGATCGAGATGAACCGGGACGACAAGGCGCACCGCTTCGTCGTCAGCTGGAACGCCCTCCTCGACGGCAACCGCCTCGCCTATCTGGCGCTGGTGCTGGCCACCGGCGTCGACTCCCTGGTGCTCATGGCCGGCCTGTTCGGCGCGGCGGCCGCACGGTCGCCGCTGTCCGACGTGCCGAGCCCCACGGCACGCAGCGCCGAGCAGCTGGAGGCCATCGTCCGGAACGCGCTGGGCGCGGACCGGCCGGAGACCGCCGAGCTGGTCCTTGCCGCCATGCGGCCCGCGCCCGGTGACGACGACCAGCGCTCGGAGGTCGACCTGGCAGGCTGCGAGGCCGAGAGGGCGGAGCGGATCAGGAAGGTGCTGGTTGCCGGCCGCAGCATCGGTGCGGTCGAGCGGGCGTCAACGCCGCCTGATGCGGAGCGCTACCTGGTGCGCTCCGAGCTCATCGAGTTCCTCGCAGCGGTCGCCACTACCGCGCAGGACGCGCAGCGCGAGCGCGCCAGCCGGGCGCGGCT
>JBAPMW010001067.1:0-3602 GCA_049278815.1 Hyphomicrobiaceae bacterium | reverse complement strand
CGTCGAGGCCGCAGCCAGGGAAGCTGCCGCGACCGGCGCCGCCCCGAGGGCGGGAACGGCCGTCAGCACGCGGTCCGCCCCGGCGCCGACAACGCGGCCGGCGATGGCCGACGCCCAGGTTCTGGCGCTCTACGAGAAGGGCTCCTACGAGCTTGTCCCCCACGACAACATGCGCAAGGTCATCGCCCAGCGTCTCACGCTGTCGAAGCAGACCATCCCCCACTACCGCCTCTCGGTCGATTGCCGTCTCGACGAGCTTCTCAAGGCGCGCGAGCGCATGAATGCCACAGCCCCCAAGGACGGCCCGCGCGCGTACAAGCTCTCCGTCAATGACTTTATCATCAAGGCGATGGCGATGGCGCTGGCGCAAGTGCCAGGCGCCAACGTAACGTGGACGGAGGGCGGCACGCTGCGCCACAAGTATGCCGACATCGGTGTGGCGGTGGCTGTCGAGGGCGGACTGTTCACGCCCATCATCCGTCACGCCGAGCTCAAGTCGCTGTCGGAGATCTCCAACGAGATGCGCGACCTCGCCGAGCGCGCGCGCAAGCGTCGCCTGGCCCCGCACGAGTATCAGGGCGGCACCACGTCGATCTCCAACCTCGGCATGTACGGCATCAAGAGCTTCGATGCGGTGATCAACCCGCCGCACGCCACCATCCTGGCCGTCGGCACCGGCGAGAAGCGTGCTGTCGTGGCGGGCGACGCGGTGGAGGTAGCCACCTTGATGACCTGCACGCTCTCCTGCGATCACCGTGTGGTCGACGGGGCCGTGGGCGCCGAGCTCATCACCGCCTTCAAGGCGCTGGTCGAGGACCCCGTCAAGATGCTGGTGTAGCCCCATCTAATTTCTAAACCTTTGATGTAGCTGCACTTATATCGCCGTGGCGCGGGAACCACTATCCACAGATTCGGCCCCTGCGCTTGCCGCCCCGAACCTCACCATGCTTACCATTACTTGTCGGTGTGCAAGAACAGGCATAAGAATCAAGAGGAATCACGGGCAAGGTTCAGTAAGCGCGCCGCGTACGTACAAGCTGAAACCAACATCTCGGGGGTCTCGTTACATGGCGATCTACAAACGTGCCTCGTCGGCACTCGTGCTCGCGGGCGTGCTGCTCGCCGGGTGCGCGATGGAAGGAAACGACGGCATCTTCACCACCGGCTCCCTCACCGGCGCCACGGCGACCAAGGTCGATCCGGCGTGCGTGACCTTGGCTTCCCGCATCCAGGCGCTGCGCAAGGACGGCATCCCTGAAAAGATCGAGAAGGCGGCCGCCAGGCGATACAAGATGACCCGGGCCGACCTCGGCAAGGCCGACCAGCTCACCAAGGCCAATGCCGAGTTCCAGGGCCTCTGCTCCACCGTGAAGACGGCCCCGGTGACGGCCGAGCTGCCTCCATCGGATAAGGGTGCCAAGGCGCCGAAGAAGGCGGCCAAGGCGAGCACGAAGACGCCTTGACCGGCGGAAGCGCTCGCACACCATCGATCCGGCAGTCGCCTCCGTGGGGGGAGGCGATTGGCTCCGATGCAACGGAGCCGCTTGCCGGCGTCCGGCTCGAGGCAGAGCGCGTAGTGGTGCGTCAGTGCCACACGGTGCCTCCAGGCGGTTGAATGCTGCGAGCGTTTGTGCTTCCTGAAGGCGAATGCCGGGGATCGAGGGAGAGACATTCGTGCCGCGCGGGACGTCGAGAATGCTTGGTATGCTTGCGGCGGGGGCCATGGGGCTGCTGCTCGCTGCCTGCGCTGACGGCAACGGGGGCTTCGGCGACCCCGGGCCGGTCGCACTTCCATTGGGGTCCAGCTGCGGATCGATTCAGCAGGACCTGAACCGGCTCCTCGGCCGGGGCGTGCAGGGCAACATGGAGAGGCAGAAGTCCGGCAAGGGACTGACGCCGGCGGCGAAGGCCGACGTGGACCGCTACAATTCCCTGCTGAACCAGTATCTCGGCGCCCGCTGCCACGTCTGAGCTGAAGGCCTGTCCGGCTGGCGGTGCGCATCCGAGCCGATTGCATGACGTTCGGGCTCCGGCTGGATCGGTCGGAGCCTTCATTGTGTTTTATCGGCAAGCTACCGAAGGCGCATCGACAATGGCCGCGCAGAGCTTCGACATCATCGTCATCGGGTCCGGTCCTGGCGGCTACGTCACGGCCATACGCGCGGCCCAGCTCGGCTTCAAGACCGCGATCGTCGAGCGCGACTACCTGGGCGGCGTCTGCCTCAACTGGGGCTGCATCCCCACCAAGGCGCTGCTGCGCTCGTCGGAGGTCTACCACTACCTCCAGCACGCCGACGCCTACGGCCTTGCCGTCGACAACGTCGGCTTCGATCCCGCCGCCATCGTCAAGCGCTCGCGCAGCGTGTCCAAGCGCCTCAACGACGGCGTCGGCTTCCTGATGAAGAAGAACAACATTCCCGTCATCTGGGGCGAGGCCGCCATCGACGCCCCCGGCCAGCTCACCGTGAAGCCGTCCAAGACCGAGGCGCCCAAGGGCGCGCTTGCGCCCGGCAGCTACGAGGCCAGGCACATCGTCGTTGCCACCGGCGCGCGCCCGCGCGTGCTGCCGGGCCTGGAGCCCGACAAGAAGCTTGTGTGGACCTATTTCGAGGCCATGGTGCCCGATCGCATCCCCAAGTCCCTGCTGGTGATCGGCTCCGGCGCCATCGGCATCGAGTTCGCCTCGTTCTACCGCACGCTCGGCAGCGAGGTGACGGTGGTCGAGATCCTGCCGCAGATCCTGCCCGCGGAGGACGCCGAGATCGCCGCCTTCGCCCGCAAGGCGTTCGAGAAGCAGGGCATGAAGATCCTCACCGGCGCCAAGGTGACCAAGCTCGATAAGGCTGCCGACTCGGTCACGGCCACGATCGACCACGGCACGGGCACCCAGACCCTCGCCGCCGAGCGCGTCATCTCGGCGGTCGGCGTGGTCGGTAACATCGAGGGCCTCGGCCTTGAGAGGCTCGGCGTGAGAACGGACCGCGGCACTGTCGCCACCGACGGCCTCAGCCGCACCAATGTGCCCGGCATCTACGCGATCGGCGACGTGGCCGGCCCGCCAATGCTGGCGCACAAGGCGAGCCACGAGGGCGTGTTGTGCGTCGAGGCCATCAAGGGGCTCAATCCGCACCCTATGGACAAGCTGAAGATCCCAGGTTGCACCTACTGCCAGCCGCAGATCGCCAGCGTCGGCCTCACCGAGGCGGCCGCCAAGGAGCGGGGCTACGACCTCAAGGTCGGCCGCTTCCCCTTCATCGGCAACGGCAAGGCCATCGCGCTGGGCGAGGACCAGGGCCTGGTCAAGACCATCTTCGACGCCAGGACCGGCCAGCTCCTGGGCGCCCACCTGGTCGGCGCCGAGGTCACCGAGCTGATCCAGGGCTTCGTCATCGCCATGCAGCTGGAGACCACCGAGGAGGACCTGATGCACGCCGTCTTCCCACACCCCACGCTGTCCGAGATGATGCACGAAAGCGTGCTCGCCGCCTACGGCCGGGCGTTGCACATCTGACGACGGTCGTGAGATCGTGAAGTGGTGAGATCGTGAATTCGATTTCACGACTTGGCGGTTTCACGATCTCACGATCTACTCCCCATTTACC
>JBAPMW010001066.1:0-1571 GCA_049278815.1 Hyphomicrobiaceae bacterium | reverse complement strand
GTCACGGCGGCGACAGCTTCGTGGTCGCAAAGCTCAAGGCCGGCAACGCGCGGCTGCTGCAGTGGGCGTTCCGGCGGCCGCGCACCATCTACGCCATCGTCGCCTTCGGCGTCGTCGCGGCGGGGGTCGGCGCGCTGGCGCTGCCGAGGGCGTTCCTGCCGCCCTTCAACGAGGGCACCATCCTCGTCAACCTGCAGTACAACCCCGGCATCTCGCTCGCCGAGTCGAATCGTCTCGGAGCGATTGCCGAGCGCCTGATCATGACTATCCCGGAGGTGAAGAGCCTCGGCCGGCGCACCGGTCGCGCCGAGCTCGATGAGCACGCCGAAGGCGTCCACAATACCGAGATCGACGTCGATCTGGCACGCTCGGCGCGCAGCAAGGAGGAGGTCAATGCCCACATTCGCGCCAAGCTTGCCGTGCTGCCGGTTTCGGTTTCCATCGGCCAGCCGATCGCGCATCGCATCGATCACATGCTTTCGGGTGTTCAGGCACAGATTGTGCTCAAGATTTTTGGCGAGGATCTCGACTCCCTGCGGTCCCTGGCCGAAGCGATGCGCGCCCGGTTGCAAGCAGTGCAAGGGCTGGTCGACCTGAAGGTCGAAAAGCAGGTGCTCATCCCGCAGCTGAAGGTGACCCCCGACTACGAACGCGCCGCCCTCTACGGCATCACGCCTGCGGCTCTGACCGAGGCTCTGGAAGCCCTCTCCGGCGGGCGCGTGGTCTCGCAGATCGTCGAAGGCAACCGCCGGTTCGACGTCGTCATGCGCGTCTCGGACAGCAACCGCTCGACGACGGGACTCCAGGACCTGCTGGTCTCCACGCCGCAAGGCTTTGTGCCACTGCGCCTGCTTGCCAAGGTGGAGGAGGGAGACGGCCCCAACGAGGTCAAGCGCGAGAATGGTCAGCGACGCATCGTCGTGCAGGCCAATGGCGACGGCAAGCGCGACATGGCGGCTATCGTTGCCGATCTGCGGCGGATCATTGCCGAGACCCAGCTGCCGCCGGGCTACACCACCCAACTCTCAGGAACGTTCACGGCGCAGGAGGAGGCCGCCTTCGTGATCGGCATCCTATCGCTCGTATCGCTCGCCCTGATCTTCATGGTGCTCTATCAGCGCTACCAGTCGGCCGTGCTTGCCGGCATCATCCTCACCAGCATCCCGCTCGCGCTCATCGGCAGCGTGATCGCGCTGATCCTGGCCGGGCAGCCGCTGTCGGTCGCGTCGATGATCGGGTTCATCACCCTGGCCGGCATTGCCGCGCGCAACGGCATTCTGAAGATCAGCCACTACATCAACCTGGCACTGTCCGAGGGCGAGACGTTCGGGCGCGCCCTCGTCGTTCGCGGTAGCCTGGAGCGGCTGTCGCCCGTGCTCATGACGGCGCTGGCCGCCGGCCTAGCTCTGGTGCCCCTCCTATTCGGCGCCGGCGAGCCCGGCCGCGAGATTCTGCACCCGGTGGCGGTGACGATCTTCGGCGGGCTGATCAGCTCGACGGTGCTCGACACCCTGCTGACGCCGGTTCTGTTCCTGAGATTCGGAGCCCGTCCACTCGCCCGCCTGCTGGCC
>JBAPMW010001065.1:0-4162 GCA_049278815.1 Hyphomicrobiaceae bacterium | reverse complement strand
GTTAGGCCCGAAGGGCCGTAACCCAACACTGGCATCCGCGACATGTTGGGTTACGCCGCTGCGCGGCTAACCCAACCTACGGAAGCTTCGGAAACGGCCGCGGGACGGCAGTGGCGGTGGCAACGGCCAGCACCTGGCCGGCGGTGTCGCGCAGGGTGCCCTGCATGGTCACGCTGGACGCGCCGAAGCGCAGCACCTCGCCGCGGGCGATGACGCGCGCGATGGGCGTCGGGCGCAGATAGCTCACCGATGTCTGCAAGGTCGGGACCATCACCTCGAAGCGGCGCGACAGGGAGGCCGCGAACGACATGGTGTCGTCGAGCATGGCGCACACGAAGCCGCCCTGCACGGCGCCGGCCGGATTGGCGAACTCGGGCCGCGGGGTGAAGGCCACCTCGGCCCAGGCGGCCTCGATCGAGCAGTCGACGAGCTCGAACCCCAGGTGCCGCGCACACGGCGGATACGTGGAGGCGTCGCGCAGCAGAGCGTGCAGGTCATCGTCGCTGAGCGCCACGAGGTTTCGTCTCCGATTTGCGTTGTCCCGCCCGTGAACCGTGAGGTCGACCCGCCCGCCTCATGATCTCACAATGTCGCGACGGCCTTTGTCAGGAGGTCGCGACCACGCCGGCAACGACGGCCGTGGTCGTGGCGGTCGACGACGCTGCCTGCTGCTGGCTGGCGAGCACATGCGGGCTCTGCCCGCGCACCGAGACCAGCGCCGCCGGCGCCGCCAGCCCGTAGCCCTTGAGGGGGTTGTTCCACTTGGCCTCGCCGGTCAGAGGGTCGAGGCAGAACATGTAGCCGCCGGTCGAGGCAATGAGGCGGTCGCCGTCGAGCAGCAGGGTGACGGGGCCCGATTCCAGCTTGTCGTTGGACCAGACGATCTCGCCCGTGTCGCGGTTGAGCGCCAGCGCGTAGCCGTTGAGGCCGACGAAAATCAGCTGGTCGATGGTCATGGCAATCTCCTTTAGTCTTGTCTGAAGCGAGGCGAAGCCTACCATATCACCGTCTCGCGGCTTCGCGAGCGTGCGCGCAGCCGTGCCGCTACCCTTTGGTGCGTTGGGTCTGCCCCCGGCTTTCGCCGGGGTTGACCCAACCTACGGTCCTACGGACCCCGCACCTTGCCGCGACGCTTCGTCCGCGCTTGATCCGGCGCAATGCGCTATACTGTCTGGCTGCAGGCGCAGGCCGTCCGCAGGGGCGGGGCGCGCTGCGGATCGGTTGGGCGGAATGCCCGGCGATGACCCCAGGGACGAGCCATGAGCCAGGCCTCCAGGACCCCGCTGCTCGACACCATCCAGGTCCCGGCGGATTTGAGGCGGCTGCCCAAGACGGCCCTGAAGCAGGTTGCCGACGAGCTGCGGGCTGAGACCGTCGACGTCGTCTCGGTGACGGGCGGGCATCTGGGCGCCGGGCTCGGCGTGGTCGAGCTGACCGTGGCGCTGCACTACGTGTTCGATACCCCCCACGATCGCCTGGTGTGGGACGTCGGCCACCAGGCCTATCCACACAAGATCCTCACGGGACGGCGCGACCGCATCCGCACCCTGCGTCAGGGCGGCGGCCTCTCCGGCTTCACCAAGCGCGCCGAGAGCGAGTACGACCCGTTCGGCGCCGCGCATTCCTCCACCTCCATCTCGGCCGGCCTCGGCATGGCGGTGGCGCGCGACCTCGCCGGCGAGAAGCGCAACGTCGTGTGCGTGATCGGCGACGGCGCCATGTCGGCCGGCATGGCCTACGAGGCCATGAACAACGCCGGCGCCCGCAGCGAGCGCCTCATCGTCATTCTCAACGACAACGACATGTCCATCGCGCGGCCCGTGGGCGCGATTTCCAACTACCTTGCCCGCATCACCTCGAGCGGCACCTACCTGCACCTGCGCGACATCGGCAAGCAGCTGGCCAAGCGCCTGCCCAAGTACTGGGAGCGGCGCGCGGCGCTCGCCGAGGAGTACACCCGCACCTACTGGACCGGCGGGACGCTGTTTGAGGAGATGGGGTTCTACTACGTCGGCCCCATCGACGGCCACAATCTGCGGCTCCTGCTCTCGGTGCTGCGCAACGTGCGCGACGCCAGGAGCGGCCCGATCCTGGTGCACGTGGTCACCCGGAAGGGCAAGGGCTATCCGCCGGCCGAGGCCTCCGACGACAAGTATCACGGCGTCAACAAATTCAACGTGATCACCGGCGCGCAGGTGAAGGCGAAGTCGAACGCGCCGAGCTACACCAAGGTGTTCGGCCGGAGCCTGATCGAGGCGGCGCGCAAGGACGAGAGGATCGTGGCCATCACCGCGGCCATGCCGTCCGGCACCGGCCTCGATCTGTTCGCCGAGGAGTTCCCGCAGCGCACCTTCGACGTGGGGATCGCCGAGCAGCACGCGGTGACGTTCGCGGCCGGGCTGGCCTCGGAGGGCTACAAGCCGTTTGCGGCCATCTATTCCACCTTCCTGCAGCGCGCCTACGACCAGGTGGTGCACGACGTGGCGATCCAGCGCCTGCCCGTGCGCTTCGCCATCGATCGCGCCGGATTGGTGGGGGCCGACGGTCCCACCCATGCGGGCGCGTTCGACGTGGCCTATCTCGGCTGCCTGCCGGGCTTCGTGCTGATGGCGGCCGCCGACGAGGCGGAGCTCAAGCACATGGTGGCCACCGCTGCCGCCATCGACGACCGCCCGTCGGCGCTGCGCTACCCGCGCGGCGACGGCGTGGGCGTGGAGCTGCCGGCGGAGGGCAGCCCGTTGGAGATCGGCAAGGGCCGCATCGTGCGCGAGGGCACCACGGTGGCGCTGCTGTCGTACGGCGCCCGCCTCGGCGAGTGCCTCAAGGCCGCCGACCAGCTTGCGGGCTACGGTCTCTCCACCACCGTCGCCGACGCCCGCTTCGCCAAGCCGCTCGATACCGATCTGGTCGCCCGCCTCGCCCGCAGCCACGAGGTGCTGGTCACCGTGGAGGAGGGGAGCATCGGCGGCTTCGCCAGCCAGGTGCTGCAGTTCCTGGCGACCGACGGGCTCATCGACCGCGGCCTCAAGGTGCGGCCCATGGCGTTGCCGGACCGGTTCATCGACCAGGACAAGCCGGATCTCATGTACGACGCCGCCGGCCTCAACGCCCCCCAGATCGTCGCTACCGTCCTCGCCACCCTCGGCCGCGAGCAGGCGGCGGGCCCCTGGGCCGAGCGGGCGTAAGGCCATCGGGGCAAGGAGCTCTACCGTTAAAAGCGAGCGTCAGCATGAGAGCACGAGTCCCTTTCGATCGGGCGATGCCGCTTAGTCGCCGGCCGGAGGGGCCTGCTCTCTTCACTGATCCCGCCGACATGCAACTTGTCCGCTGCTAGGTCCACGGAGACATGCACGACACCATCGGTTTGAGGCCGCGCGCAGCGCAGGCCGTCGACAACACCGACTGGCTGAAAGCCGCTGCGATCATGCTGGTCGCGGTTGACGCCACCGTCCTCGCCACCCTCGGCCGCGAGCAGGCGGCGGACGCCTGGGCCGAGCGGGCGTGAGGTATCGGCGTCAGCCGACCACCGGCCTCGCCGACCCTCGACGCGACGATGGTACGGGCAGTGCCAGCCGGTGGTGCGGAGGCGAGTGGGAATGATTGCCTCAATCGCTCTTTTGGTTTGACTTTGCGCTAGTGAATGCTATTATGTGGTTAATAGGAAGGAGCGAGTGCCCGCTCCGCGTGTCCATCTCGGGCAAGAATGCCCGACAGAAATGCCGAGCCGAGCCGAGTTGGCTTTGCAGAGTCGGCGCCATCCGTGGTGAGAGCAGGCCGCTGGCAGCGAGGGCGCGTCCACCCGAGCAGGTGCCGTGCGCGGCGCCAGCGTGGACCTCTCGGTCAAAGGGGACCAGCAGCCATGGTATGAGCCGACTGCAGCGCCGCTCGCCGGACAAGGACGTGAGGTCTGCACGGCGCTGCCTCGGGTATACCCGTCTGGCGGAGGCCTGCCTTGGGCACACGGCCTGAGGAGCTACGGCCTGAGGAGCCACGGGCCTGAGGAGCACTGCCTGAGGAGCACCAACTGCGAGCCGGGGGAGCGCCTTCCGCCAAAGGTTGCAGCCCAAATGGACTGGCTCGCGCCTGCGCCAGAGCGCGGCAGCCGACCACATCCCGTGAGCCGCCGCGCAATGGCGCGCGCGGGGGTCACGAGGGGCCCGCC
>JBAPMW010001064.1:0-4410 GCA_049278815.1 Hyphomicrobiaceae bacterium | reverse complement strand
CTGCGATCACTGCGGATTTGATTTTCAGCCTCCTGCCATCAACATCGGCGGCGGTCGCATCACGCTCTCGAACAACATTACGAACTGCCCTCGGTGCGGAGGTGTCGCCCGCTTCGTTGATGGCACGTTCCAGGTGGAGAATGGCAAGTTCAGGATTCTCTTCGCTTCGACCGTCACGCGGGAAATGCTGACTCGCCTGCAGCTCCTTGTAGAGGAGGCGGATCGCGACCCAACTCAACTCGATAACCTAAGGGCAAAGGCAGAGGCTATTCACTCTGGCTTTGGTGCTCTTTTCACGCCTGCCAATTGGTCGCCAGAAGTAAAGGCCGCTGTCATTGCGGCAATGACGGCGTTCGCTGTTACGAAGTGTTCTCCATCTCCAACTGTCGAGGTCGCACCTCGAATAATCATCGAGATGCCGACACGGGAGAAGACTGAGCCACCGTCAGGCGTCCATGCCAGAACACCGTTGCCAATCAAATTCTCCAAGTAGATATCTGCGAGGTCCAACCTTAGTCGGGGTCCGACGGACCATAGCCCACCGCGGCGCGCTTCTCGTCGGGGGTGAGGAAGGTCGCGGCATTGATGCGGGACCAGAGGGCCTCGCGCTCGGCGCTGAGGGCCTCGATGGCGTCGAGGTCGGGGCGCAGCTGGAGCGGTGGCGCCATGGTGTCAGACCCAGAGGGCCTGACACCGAACGCCGGTGCCAGCCACATGGAGAGGGCCTTGCCGGTGCGGTTGACCAAGGGCAGCACGGTGGAGCGCCAGAAGCTGCGGGTGGCCTCCTGGTAGTTGGAGTAGGTGTTGTCGCCGGGGATGCCGAGGAGCATGGGGGGCACGCCCAGCGCGAGCGCGATCTCGCGGGCGGCGACGTGCTTGGCCTCGATGAAGTCCATGTCGCGGGGGGTGAGGGACATGGACTTCCAGTCGAGGCCGCCCTCGAGCAGGAGCGGGCGGCCGGCGCGGGCGGCGCCCTGGAAGCCCTGCTCCAGCTCGGACTTGAGGCGGTCGTACTGCTCGGCGGTCAGGTTGCCGTCGCGGGCGGTGTAGACGAGGGCGCCGGAGGGGCGGGCGGAGTTGTCGAGCAGCGCCTTGTTCCAGCGTGAGGCGGTGTTGTGGATGTCTATCGCGCAAGCCGCCGCCTCGATGGGGGAGAGGCCGTAGTGGTCGCTCAAGGGGTGGAACAGCTTGACGTGCAGGATGCGGGCGACGCCGGGCGCGGCCTCGCCGGCGATGCGCCGGGTTTTGCCGTCGGCGGTGTACTCGAAGGCCTCGGGCCAGCCGCCGGGGCCGGGCACCACCTTCATGCGGTCGGGGCGCAGCGTGTGCAGCTCGCGCAACGTGCCGCCGACGGCGACGGCCTCCAGGTAGGCATTGCCGGAGACGAGGAGGTAGCCGTACCAGGCCTCCAGCAGGTCGGTGGCGGTGGCGCCGGGGTTGGGGCGGGCGAGGAGTGCGAGGAGCGGGTGGTCCGTGATCTCCTCCTCGGCCTGGTAGAGGAGGAGCGGCACGCTGGCGGCGGCCTCGGCGGTCATGCGCACGGCGCGGTAGAGGATGGCGTTCTGCATGAAGCCTTCGCGGGCGAAGGCGGCGTAGTCGCGAGGCGCCCAGGCGGGGGAGGCGAGGCGGTCGAAGGCGAAGCAGGGGGCGGTGAGGGATTTGGTGGCGGGGGGCGTGCGTTGGTATGCGAGGCGCGCGAGCCAATTCATGATCATGGGCGTGCCTTTGGAGTTTGGGTCGTAGGCAGTCGGCAGTAGACAGTGGGCGGCGTGCATGTGGAATGCGCTATCCACACGGTGTCATCGCGGGGCTTGTCCCCGCGATCCAGCGCGCCGCATACTCCGCCGACAGAGATGACGTATTCTGCACAAAGCTACTGGACCTACATCCTGGCGAGCAAGCCGCGGGGGACGCTGTACATCGGCATGACCGACGGCATCATCTTCCGGGTCGAGCAGCATCGCGCGGGCAAGGGCTCGGCATTCACGAGAAAGTACAAGGTGCACATGCTCGTGTGGCATCAGGAGTACGCCGACGTGCATGACGCCATCCAGCGCGAGAAGACCATGAAGGAATGGCCTCGTGCTTGGAAGGTCAATCTGATCGAGCGCACCAATCCGCACTGGGAGGACCTGTATCCTTCGCTGCCCGGTGTGCGGCCTGTCTCGTTGTAAGGCAGCGCGTGGTAGGATGGATCCCGGGGAGGCATGTCATTGCGGGGCTTGTCCTCGCAATCCAACCAACTGCGTGCTCCGACGTCTGTCAGCAAATCCCATCCCTTCCGGCTCGGTGGGCGGCCGGTCTCCATCTTGGGAGCCAGTTGATGGATGGATCGCGGGCACAAGGCCCGCGATGACAACGTTGGGTGCGTCGCCAGCGTCGTGCGTCACCACGGCGCCCGGATGCTCGGGGCGCTCCGCTGCACCAGCATCAGCTCGGTGATGGCCCAGACGAGGGCGTCGAGGCGGTCGGGGCTCTTGCCGTGGCTGAGGCCGTCGGCGGCGAAGTCGCACATCTGGCGCTCCAGCTCGGGGAACTCGCCGACGTGGGCGACGCGGCCCTCGCCGTAGAGGGTGGAGACGGGCTCGGCGCGGACGTACTTGCCGCGACTGGCGTAGACCTTCTTGACGGGCACGCAGGCGTCGATGCTCCTGAACATCTGCACCAGCAGGTCGCCGCCCTGGTTGGTCTCGACGACGATGGTGTCGGCCTCGTGGTCGTGGTAGGCGACGACGGCCGCCTTGGCCCATTGGGTGGGCTCGCGGCCCTGCACCGTGCGGTCGGCGATGACGTAGGCGCGCTTGTCGACGCCGAGCCCCGCGACGATGATGCCGCAGCTGTCGGAGCCCGAGGTGGATGTGACGGGCGGATCGACGGCGACGACGATGCGCACCAGCTCGGGGCGCGCGAGCATGCGGCCCTGCTCGATGTGGCTGCGCTTCCACAGGCCCGTCATGCGCTCCTCCACAACCTCGCCCTCCAGCTCCTGACGGCCGATGGGCGTGTCGCCGTAGCGGCGCTGCATCTCAGCGAGGAAGGACGGCGAGAGAAACCTGGCATTGTCGGCCGTGCGCGAGCGGGTGACGGCGGTGGCGAGATCGTCGAGTATCCGCTTGAGCAGAAGGATCGGCCTGGGCGTGGTGGTGATCACGCATTGCGGCCAGCGGCCGAGCCGCAGGGCGAACTGCAGGTTGTCCCAGGCGAGATCGGGGCGGCGCCACTTGGCGAGCTCGTCGCACCAGGCGGCGTCGAACTGGGGGCCTCGGAGGCTGTCGGGATCGTCGGCCCCGAACAGCTGGGCCATGGTCCCGTTCCGCCAGCTGAGCCGGTTCTTGGAGACCTCCAGCTTGGGGCGCTCCTGCGGCGGATAGATCGACATCAGGCCGGAGACGCCCTCGATCATGATGGAGCGGACCTGGGCGATGGTGTCGCCGACGAGGGCGATGCGGCGCGAGCGGCGGTCGGCGAGCGGCGGCTCGCCGATGACCTGGGCGCGCACCCATTCGGCACCCGCCCGCGTCTTGCCCGAGCCGCGTCCGCCGAGCAGCAGCCACGTGTGCCAGCGGCCGCCGCCCTTGGCGAGGACGGGGGCGAGCTGGTCGTCGCGGGCGGCGACGGCCCATTCGTAGTTGACGATGCGGCGGAACTGCTCAGGCGTGAGGTGGGCGGCGAGGAAGTCGAGGCCCTCAGGGCTTTGGGAACATCTTTCCAAGGTGCTCCGCAAGCTCGCGGCGGAAGTTGTCCTTCTCGGATGCGACGGCGAGGCCGTCGGGGTCGATGTCGGCGCTGAGGGCGGTGAGCTCGGGGTTGACGGCTCCGGCAGCGGCTCTTCTCCTCCCGTCGGTGGCAGGGGCAGGTTCAGAGGCCATCTCCGTCACTTGATTGATGCTGTCGATGAGCGCGGCGAAGCTCTCGCGCTCGTCCTTGATGGGGGGCGGGGGCAGGCCGTCGCTGTCGGAGCGCCCATGCGCGTCCTCGTGGGCCTGCAGCTCCTTGATCATGCGCAGCTCCATCATCCTGATCTTGCACTCGATGACCGCGTAGAGCCGCAGCGCCAGACGGCTGCGGATGAGGGCGGTGGCGGGAGAGGCGCGCCCGGCCCTGGCCCGGCGCGGTGCCGTGAGGGCGGGGCGGGTCGGCGCCGACGAGGGCCAGCACTCCTTCTTCGAGCGCCTGGAGATGGCGGACGCACCAATGCCGACCTGCGCGGCGATCCTCTCGTAGCTGACACCGCCCGTGCGCAGGCGCTTGGCCTCGGCCCACTGCTCGGGGCTGAGCTTGGAGGAGAGTTGCATGGGCTGGCGGGGCGGGGTGGGACGTGCGGCGCAGCGGCTCGGACGAGAAGGCCGAGGCGGCGGTTACGCAACTGTTGTGATGATAGCAGAACCATAGCAAAACAGCGTCGCGGTG
>JBAPMW010001063.1:0-10472 GCA_049278815.1 Hyphomicrobiaceae bacterium | reverse complement strand
GTTCGGCGACGGCCACGGCAACGTGGTGCATCTGTTCGAGCGCGACTGCTCGCTGCAGCGCCGCAACCAGAAGGTCATCGAGGAGGCGCCGGCTCCGGGCATGCCTGAGGCGCTGCGCGCGCGCATGTGCGAGGCGGCCATCGCCTGCGCCAGGGCGGTCGAGTACGAGGGCGCCGGCACGGTGGAATTCCTGGTGGAAGGGGGCACGCTCAGCCCCGACCAGCCCTGGTACTTCATCGAGATGAACACGCGCCTCCAGGTGGAGCACCCGGTGACGGAGGCCATCACCGGCCTCGACCTGGTGGAGTGGCAGCTCCGGGTCGCGGCCGGGGAGCCGCTGCCGTTGCGGCAGGACGAGATCGCCATAAAGGGCCATGCCATCGAGGCCCGCCTCAACGCCGAGGACCCGGCACGCGGCTTTCTGCCCTCCACAGGCCGGCTCGTGCGCCTCGAGCTCCACGGCAGCGAAGGCGTGCGGATCGATGCGGGTTTCGAGCAGGACGCGGTGGTGTCGCCCCACTACGATTCGCTGCTTGCCAAGCTGATCGCCTCCGGGCCGGATCGCGCCAGCGCGATCGCGCGCCTTTGCGGCGAGCTTGAGCGCATCGTCGTGGCGGGTCCGCGAACCAATGCGGCCTTCCTGCACGCGCTGCTGAGCCACCCGGCGTTCGCGGAAGGCCGCATGGATACCGGCCTGATCGGTCGCGACCTGGCGCGCCTCACCGCCGCCGAGCCCAGTCCCCAGGCGATCGTCTACGGCGTCACCCAGATGCTCTGGCTTGCGCGTGACGAGATCGAGGATATCCGACGGGCGCACGCCCGGGGCGAGGGGCTCCCGCCCTGGAACGCCCACGACGGCTTCCAGCTCGGCGGCCCGCGTCGTCAGCGGCTCACGGTTCTCGCCGACGGGGCACCGACGCGCATCGAGGTGGTATGGGGCGCAGCCGGCCCCGACGTGCGGCTGACGGACCACGACCCGCCCTATCCGCCCGTCGCCGCGCTGCAGATGGCAGGAGACAGCAACCCGCTCTACGTGCTGCACGACATGCGCCAGACCGAGCTGCGCTGGCCCACCTACGAGCCCGGTGCCATCGACGAGGCCGGCGACGGCGCCGGCATCCGGGCGCCGATCATCGGGCGGGTCGCGAAGGTGCTCGTGAAGCCCGGCGACACCGTCGCCAAGGGCGACCGCATCGCGGTGGTGGAGGCGATGAAGATGGAGCACGTGCTGCACGCCCCGCGCGACGGCGTGGTGGCGAAGGTGACGGCGGCGGAGGGCCAGCAGGTGGAGCAGGGCGCGCTGATTGCGGCGCTGGCGGAGCAGGGCGAGTGACCGGGCTGCTCCCGATCGGCCCGGCGTCGCTGCAGCCGCCGAGGCCATACCAAATATTCCTGTTCGTCCGGTAGCGGCTCGGGGCGCCAGGGCGGCGCGAGAGGCGCTATAGTCTTCTGCAGGCTGGTCACCCAGAGGAAGGGTTGGGATGGCGTTGCACCTGGTCAAGCTCTGCGTCGGCACCGAGTCGATCGAGGACCTCGCCTCCTGGCAGGTGAAGCGGCTCAAGCAGCGGCGCCAAGCCGGCGAGAAGGCTCCGCAGCTGTTCCACCGCACGTTCCAGATGCCCAAGCGGCGCGAGGAGCTGCTGGCGGGCGGCTCGCTCTACTGGGTGATCAAGGGTCTGATCCAGGTGCGCCAGCCGCTGTCGGATGTTGTGGAGGGGACCAAGGAGGACGGCACGCCCTGCTGCGTCCTGCTGCTCAAGAATGAGCTCGTCCCCGTGCGCCCGGTGCCGCGGCGGCCCTTTCAGGGCTGGCGCTACCTCAATGCCGACGACGCGCCGGAGGACCTTGGATGCGGCTCCGCCGGCGGCATCGGGGCCATGCCGGCGAAGCTGCGCAAGGATCTGGCGGAGCTTGGCTTGATCTGAGGAGGGCGCCCAGGGTGCGTCCACGGGCGCTAGCCACGCCGAGCAATACGCGCTATACTTTACTAGCAGACGCATAGTCTGCAACTTCGAGTTGGGACCAGCAACCGAAGCCGTCACACAAGCATAACACGACTCTGGCACGGACTTAGGAGACCGATACACGTCTGGGCTGGAGGGCACATGGTCGCAATCGCTCATCTGGCTGGAGCTAGCTCATCTGCCGGAGACCAATGACCACCAAGATTGGCGGTGCGCTGCCGGCCCCGACCGAGCTCCCACCCTCCGTTGCGGAGCGTCGGTCCGAGTTTTGTGAGCCTCGCGCCGCATCGGAGATGCGCAGGAGGAGTGTGCGGGCCTCCGTCGCCTCGAGCACAAAGTTGCTGATCGTTACCGATGCCTGGCATCCGCAGGTCAACGGGGTCGTCGTCACCCTCACCAGGATCAAGCAAATTCTTGAGGCCGACGGTCTGCAAGTCTCATTGCTCCATCCCGGACTCTTCTACAGCGTACCGCTCCCAATCTACCCGGAGATCCGGTTGAGCGTCTTCTCCGGGAGGGCGCTCAGGCGCATTCTGAAAGCGGAGCAACCGATCCATATCCATATTGCAACCGAGGGGCCACTCGGATTGACAGCCCGGCTCTTCTGCACTCGCCACCGTATTCCCTTCACAACATCGTTTCATACGCATTTCCAGCTCTATGCGTTTGTACGTTTCCCGAGGCTTCTCGGACCGGCACACGCTTACTTGCGTTGGTTCCACAGCGGGGCGCACAGGACGATGGTGGCGACACGCGGATTGAAGAGGGCGCTGGAAGCGAGCGATTTCCGCAATCTCGTGCTTTGGCCGCTCGGCGTTGACTGCGAGCGGTTCGTTCGCAATCCTTCGCCGAAGGTGCCACCGTTGTCGAAACCGGTGTTTACCTATTTCAGCCGCTTGGCGCGGGAAAAGAGCCCGGAGGAGTTTCTGCGCCTGTCGCTTCCAGGCACCAAGCTCGTTATCGGCGATGGCCCCGAAAGGGCAAAGCTTGAAGCAAAATACGGCACCTCGGCGGTTTTCGTCGGCTCCAAGCGAGGACAGGAGCTCGTAGACTGGCTGTCACTATCCGATGTCGTTGTGGTGCCCTCCAGGACCGAGACGTTCGGCTTGGTGATCCTTGAATCGCTCGCTTGCGGTGTCCCCGTGGCGGCCCACGATGTCATGGGCCCCCGAGATATCATCACCCACGGCGTTGACGGCTACCTCGATGACGATCTCGCCACGGCGGCACTAAGCTCCCTCCGTCTCTCCTCCGATGCGTGCCGCAGGACCGCCTTACAGTATTCGTGGGAGTCGTCGGCTCAGGCATTCCTCCGCAATCTCGTTACCACCGAGGACCCCTCGGCGCACGCTGCCGTCTTGCGGCAACTCTGAGCGGTCGGCCGATGCCCCGGCGCCCCACAGTCGACAGTGCCATTAAGAGGCGCGCCGCCGGCATCTCGTGCATCATCTGCGCTTACAACGAAGCCGGTCGCATCGGCCAGGTACTCTCGATTGTGCTCCGCCATCCGCTGATCGACGAGGTGGTCGTCGTGGACGACGGATCGAGCGATGGTACGCGGGGCGAGGTGATGAGCCACCCCGGTGCCGTTCTCATCTCCCACGACAGGAACAGGGGAAAAAGCCAAGCCTTGGCGGCCGGCATCGAGCGTGCCGGCAACCCTGTCGTGATGGTCCTCGACGCCGATCTGGTCGGACTGACCGCAGCCGACGTCAGCGCGCTGGCCCGTCCGGTGCTCGATGACGAGGCGGACGTCAGCATCAGCCTCAGACGAAACAGCCTTCCGATCTATAAGCTTCTCGGTGTCGATTTCGTCTCGGGCGAACGCGTCTTCTACAAAGACATGCTCGTCGATCACCTTGATGAGCTTCGCGCACTGCCGGGCTTTGGTTGCGAAGCCTTCATGAACCGGGTCGTCATCGAGAGCGGCCGGCGCATTGCTGTGACCAGGTGGTCGGGTGTGACACACCGACGAAAGCAGCAGAAGAGTGGCCCCTGGAAGGGGATGCTCGCCGAGATTGCCATGATTGCCGCCATCGCAAAAGTAATCTCGCTGAAGGAAATCCTTCTCCAGAACTACGTGCTTGCGCTTGCCGCGCGTCGCGGAAGGCCTCAGAGCTGAAATACTCGCGGCGCGGCACCGAGATGACGAGCGCGCGCAGCGAGGTGGAGCTGCGGTCGGGGGCGTTGGGGTCGTGAGGCGGGCGGAAGCGGCCGCCAGCTCAAGACCGTAGAAGCTCAGATCGCCAGGAACAGCGCGAACGGCTCATCGAGCGTGCGCTTCAGCAGCGCGCGATACTGCGCGTAGGCGCCGTGAGCCCTGTCAATTCGGCCGAAGTGGGGGCCGGCGATGCGCTTCAACGGGACCAGCGCAATCGGCGTCGACACGGGGATGAGGTGCGCGCCACGCCCGACCTGGAGGGTGGTGAGTATGCCGTGCATCTCCCCGCTGATGCTCGGCCGCCCGACGACAATGAGCCGGTGCTGTCCGTGCTCGTTGGTCACCAGGTAGATGTGGCCGGAGAAGCTCGGCGCCGAGACGAGACCTTGCTGTGAGAACGCCGCATCGAGCCGCTCGGACTCCCGGAACACGAGACTTGACCGGGCCGCATCCCAGGCGATCTCGGTGCAGTAGGCGTAGACCGCGGTCTTGTCGCCGAACGACGGCCTGACGGTCAGATACGCACCCTCGATCCACGATACCGCCGCCCGCGAGTAGCTGCCGAGCTCGTCCGGGGCCATCTCCGGCCCGCCTCGTGCCAAAACCTCGTCTCCGGGCGCGCCGTTGCGCAACGAGACGCCGAGCGCCTGCTCCAGGCGCACGATCGTTGCCAGCGTGAAGGGGCGCCGGCCCGAGAGGGCCTTCTCCAAGGTCGAGAGGCTGATTCTGGCCTGCTGGGCGAGCTGCTGCCTGGAGAGCCGGCGGCGCGCCAGCTCCTCCAGGACGATCGCCGCAGGTGTACGCTCCTCGCCGTTGCCCATGTTGGAGCCCATGTTGCGGTCACCGCTCCGGGGCATCGCCCGTCCATCCGTCAAAGCCCGTACAGACCCTGACATATCCGCGCCGCCGCGGCGTCGGCAAGCACGCCATGTGTGGGGCATGGGCGGTCTTGTGCGCGAGATTGGCGCAGGTGGCGGTCAAGCCCGGCGCACTGGCAAGGCAGGATGTGCCGGACATCTGGAACGGGGAGATACCAATATGCGACGTTGGATGAGAGTGCTGCTCGTGGCCGCCCTGGCTGTCTGCGGGCTGTCGATTGCCGCCTTCCTCGCCCACTACGGCATCTCCGGGGTCAATGTCGTCCTGCGCCGCGAGGCGCATGTGTGGGTTGCCGCCAAGGCCGACGACGGCCGCATCTCGCCCTCCATGCGCCTGGCGCTGCAGGCCCAGCCACCGGCTGCGACGGCCGGCCCGTTCGCTTGGCACACGCTCGACCGGGGCTTCGACGTGACCGAGCTCCCGGTCCTGGTGGGCGAGACCGAGGTGGACCGCATCCTGCTCGCCCGCATCGATCCGGCGCACTTCACGTTCCAGGTCGCGATCCGGCCGAGCCGCGATCGCGATGCCCTGGACTGGATGAAGCACCTGGGGGCCGTGCTCGTCATCAACGGCAGCTATTTCTCCCGCTACGGGACTCCGGCCACGCCGCTCCTCAGCGCGCGCGTCCTCTCCGGACCTGCCGATTACGACGCCAGGCACGGCGCGTTCGTCGCCTCGGCCTCGTTCGTTGGCATTCGCGATCTCGCCAAGCAGCACTGGCGCGAGGCGTTTCACGGCGCCGACCATGCCATGGTCTCCTATCCCCTCCTCATCGGCGCCGATGGCAAGAGCCGCTCGAAGGGCGATGCGCGCTGGCTCGCAAACCGCAGCTTCGTCGGCCAGGACAGCGCTGGCCGCATCGTCCTGGGCACGACCAGGGACGCCTTCTTCTCGCTGGACCGACTGGCAGCGTTCCTGCGCGCCGCCCCGCTGGACCTGAAGCTGGCGCTGAACCTCGACGGTGGCCCGATCGCGTGTCAGGCCATCGCCCTCAAGGACTTCAGGCGCGACGTCTGCGGGGAATGGGAGACGGCGACCGAACAGGACGAGCTGAAGCTCCTCAAGCCGCTGTTCGGCAAGCGCCGCTGGGCCCTGCCGATCGTGCTCGCGGTGGTGCCGAGGTAGGGCGGGAGAGACTAGTGAAACGCCTCTCTGCGCTGCTGCCGCTGCTGGCTTGCTTGGCGGGCTCAGCCTGGGCGCAAACCATCCCTTGGGACCTCGTAGAGAACGTCAGGGCGGGAGCGTGCGCAGCGAGGTGGAGCTGCGCTCGGGGGTCGTAAGGCCGCGCGGAGCGGCCTGCGTCGATTGCAGCCGCCGCCGCCGCTGCCTTGGACCCTTGTGCATTCGCACTGTTTTCGCCAAGGATAGCGCTCGGGGCGGCAGCCGGCGCATGTGCCGGCGACGAGGCCCCTCGTCCCCAGTGCTCGCTTTCGGACAAGCGGCTGGCGCGAGGGTCGGTCCTGCCCTTGGCGGGAAGAACGGGCACAAAGCAGGGAACGGGGAGGCACGAACCATGGGTGTGGCGACAACGACATGGCGGGGGACGCTGGCACTGGCGGCGCTGATGATGCCGGCACTGGGTATCCTGGCTGGCCTCGCCGAGGCGCAGCAGGCCTATCCCAGCCAGCCGATCCGCTTGGTGGTTCCGTTCGGCGCCGGCGGAGTCGGCGACACCACCGCCCGGGTGGTGGCCGAGCAACTGAGCGCCAAGCTCGGCCAGCGCGTCGTGGTGGAGAACGCCCCCGGCGCCGGCGGCATCGCGGCGGCGCGCGCCGTGCTCTCGTCCCCGGCAGACGGCTACACGCTGGCGCTGCTCACCAACGGCACCTCGATCAGCGTCGGCCTGTTCAAGAGCCTGCCGTTCAATCCGCTGGCCGACTACGCGTCCGTGTCGAAGCTGGGCGCCTTCGAGTTCTTCATCGCCGTGAAGGGCGACGCGCCCTTCCGCACGCTCGCCGATCTTCTCAAGGCGGCGCGCGACAACCCCGGCAAGCTCAACCTCGGCACCATCAATCCGGGCAGCACCCAGCACCTGTCGGCGATGCTCCTGAGGTCCACGGCGGGCATCGACTTCAAGTGGGTGCCGTTCAAGAATTCCGGCGACGTGCTGGTGGCGCTCCTGCGCGGCGACATCGACGCCTCCATCGACGCCTATGTCGCGCTGAAGGGCAACCTCGACGGCGGCAAGGTGCGGGCGCTGGCCTCCACCGGCCCCAGGCGCTTCCCGCTCCTGCCCGACGTGCCGACCGCCAGGGAGGCGGGCGCCGGCGACTACGAGACCGTGTCGTGGAACGGCATCTTCGTGAAGGTCGGCACCCCGCCCGCCATCGTCGCCCAGCTCAACAAGGCGGCGGCCGAGGTGCTGGCCGAGCCGGCCCTCAAGCAGAAGCTGCTCGGCCTCGGCATCATCGCCGATCCCAGCTCGCCCGAGGCGCTCACCACCTTCTTCAAGGGCGACATCGCCAAGTGGGCCGCTGTGATCGAGAAGAACAGGATCGAGAAACGTTAGGTTAGGGAAGCTGCCTGCATCAGCAGTCTTCCGACTGTCGCTGCGGGCTTGTGCCGATCCCGTCGCTGGCGGCGTGCACCGTACGCTGCCGCCCTTCTCAGAAGGGAGATCGGCTATGACAAACGCTAAAAGCACTGTGATGATCTCGGCTGCGTGCCTGGCGCTTATCTTCGCTCCCGCCACGGCGCCGGCGCAATCCAATCTCAGGGACCGTGTAACGGGGGCGGTCGAGGCCGTCCAGGGCGCCTGCGCCAGCGACATCCGCAGCTTCTGCGGCAGCGTCACGCCCGGCGAGGGCCGTGTGCTGCTGTGTATGCAGGCGCACGAGGACCAGCTGAGCCGGCGCTGCCAGTTCACCCTGTTTCGCGCCTCGCGCGGCCTTGAGCGCGCCATCGATCGCGTCGAACGCATCGCCGATGCGTGCTGGAGCGACATCCAGGCGCAGTGCGGCGGCGCGGAGAGGGTCGGGCAATGCCTGGTGCAGAAGAGCGGCTCGCTCTCGCAGGCGTGCCAGACCGTCCTCACAGGGTTGCGGCAGGCGGTGCAGGGGGTGGCCAGCTTGAGGGGCATGCCCGTCTACAGCTCCGACGACAAGAACCTCGGCGAGGTTGTCGAGATTACGAGAGACCCTGACGGCAAGGTGCAATCCATCGAGATCGCCGTCGGTCGGTGGCTCGGGATCGGCGACAGAACAATCACCATCGGTGCCGACGAGTTCGAGCGGCTGGGCGATCGCATAAAGCTCCGGCTTGCCGGCGAGGAGATCCGTGCCATGCCGGAGTCGAAGAGCAAGTAGCTCTGCCGGGCAGCCAGTGCGGCGCTGGCCGCCCGCCCCTTCCGGAGAGGCCGTCGCTTACCGGCCTCCGCCGTGGGCTCGCGCCGGCACCCCCCCTGCCGTCGGCACCGCCACGCCGGTGGTGCCGGGGAAGGTAATGGGCAGGCCCTTGAGCGAGCGCACGGCCAGGTAGGCCCAGGCCTCCGCCTCCACAGCGTCCCCGTCGAAGCCCACGGCCTCGGCGGGAACGACGGCGCTCTCCACCTCGGCAGCGAGCATGGTCATGAGGGTGCGGTTGCGACGGCCGCCGCCGCAGATGACCCACAGGGCCGGCTCCTCGGGGAAGTGCTCCCGCGCCCGGGCGAGGCTGGCGGCGGTGAAGGCGGTGAGCGTGGCGGCTCCGTCGGCGAGCGAGAGCCGCAGCACAGGATCGACGGCGAAGGCGTTGCGGTCGAGCGACTTGGGCGGGACGCGGCCGAAGTAGGGGCTCATGAGCAACGCGTTGAGCGCCGCATCGTCCACCTTGCCGCCGGCCGCTGTTGCGCCATCGGCATCGACGGCGCGGCCGGTGTGGCGCAGCATCCAGTCGTCGATCGGTGCGTTGCCGGGGCCGGTGTCGAAGGCGACGAGGCCGCCGTCGCGGCCGATCCAGGTGACGTTGGCGACGCCGCCGATGTTGACCACCGCCACCGGCCGCCCGGGCACCCGCGCGGCCATCGCCCGGTGGTAGACCGGCGCCAGCGGCGCACCCTGGCCGCCGGCCGCCGCATCGGCGGCGCGCAGGTCATAGACCACGTCGATGCCGGTGCGCCGCGCCAGCTCCGCCCCGTCGCCGATCTGCACCGTGACCGTGGGGGCCACGGTCATCGCGCGCGCAGTGGGGGTGCTGACAAAGGACCTGGTGCCCGCAACATGGAGCACCGTCTGGCCGTGGAATCCGGCGACGGCGATGTCGGTCGGTGCGATGCGTTGCCGGGCGAGGAATTTTTCGACCGCGGCCGCGTGATGCTCTGTCAGCTCGCGCTCGGCGACACGGAGGCAGCCGGGCCGGGCGGTGCGGTCGGTCAGACCGCGCGCGTCCTCGATCGCCTCGGCGAGGCGGCTCCTGAAGTCCGGGGCGTAGGCGAACGTGGCGGATGGGCCACGCACCACCCTCTCCTGCCCGTCAGTGTCGATCAGGGCCACATCGATGCCGTCCATGGAGGTGCCGCTCATCAGGCCGAGGGCGCGCAGCAGCTTGGTCATGGTTTCCTCTCACTGGGGCAGTAGGCAGTGGGCGTCAAGCGCGCATGGCCGCCAACTGCCCATTGCCGACTGCCCACTGCCTCTCCGCCGAGGCTTGCCCATAGCCCGCCTCCTCGTGCATGTTCCGCCAGCCTTGCGCACCCTATCCGCGCTCGGCCCTTCGCTCAAACCACAGGCTGCCGTCCATGGCCACCTACAAGTCGGATTTTCTCAACGTTCTCAACGAGCGCGGCTTCATCCACCAGGGCTCGGACTTCGCCGGCCTCGATGCCCTCGCCACCAAGGGCGAGGTGGTGGCCTACGTCGGCTACGACTGCACCGCCCCGTCGCTGCACATCGGGCATCTGTACACCATGATGATGCTCCACTGGCTGCAGGCGACCGGCGCCGGCAAGCCGATCGCGCTGATGGGCGGCGGAACCACTCGTGTAGGCGACCCCTCGGGCAGGGACGAGTCGCGCAAGATTCTGCCCATCGAGCAGATCGAGGCCAACAAGCGGGGCATAGAGCGCGTCTTCGCCAAGCTCCTGAGGTTCGGCACCGGCAAGGCCGACGCGGTGATGGCCGACAACGCCGAGTGGCTGACCAGGCTCAACTACATCGAGATGCTGCGCGACGTCGGCCGGCATTTCTCGGTCAATCGCATGCTGACCATGGACTCGGTGAGGCTCAGGCTGGACCGCGACCAGGAGCTGTCGTTCATCGAGTTCAACTACATGATCCTGCAGGCCTACGACTTCGTCGAGCTGGCGCGGCGCTACGGCTGCAACCTCCAGATGGGCGGCTCCGACCAGTGGGGCAACATCGTCACCGGCATAGACCTCGGCCGCCGCATGGGCACGCCGCAGCTCTATGCGCTGACATGCCCGCTGCTGACGACGGCGTCCGGCGCCAAGATGGGCAAGACCGCGTCGGGCGCGGTGTGGCTCAACGAGGACC
>JBAPMW010001062.1:0-11865 GCA_049278815.1 Hyphomicrobiaceae bacterium | reverse complement strand
GTGCCGGGACGAGCACGTTGTCGCAGAAATTTGTGGCTGAAAAACAGCTGATATCAATAACTTACAGGTGCGTTATGTGCCGGTATGCACCGAGTTGTGCCGTAGTGTACAAAACGTGAACTGGCGGAGGGAGTGGGATTCGAACCCACGATACGGTTGCCCGTATACACGCTTTCCAAGCGTGCGCCTTCAGCCACTCGGCCATCCCTCCTGGTGCCAGACGGGGCTGCGCCGCCGCGGGCGAGGAGGAGATATAGGGGCTGGCGGCGGTGCGCAAGCCCGCAGCACCGGCCTGCTGCATCGGCCCGCAGCGCCGGCCCGCAGCATCGGATGGTGTGTGGCCCGGATGTCGTGGCGGCGGTCGGGTCGCCGGACCGGTCTGACGGGGCGGCAGGGCCGCGCGGCCGCCGGCGGCTTAAGCATGGCGCAACCATAGGGTCCCGCCCTGCCGCAAACCGGGGAAAGCCCCTAGGGCGACCGGCGGGCGGCCTCTGGCACCGTCTTTCGCCACGGCCTGACCGGCCGCCAATTGGCTCGAGCCGGAGCCTCGAAACCGGGAAGCGGAGGACACACCCATGGTCTCGCCCAAGATCGGCGTTGGCGCCGCCACGCTGATCGCCGCCGCGGCCCTTGCCACCATGCCGCTCGCCGCGCTCAGCATGCGCGAGTGCAGCGCCGCCTACAAGGACGCCCAGAGGTCGGGCACCCTGGGCGGCATGAGCTGGCAGGGGTTCCGCAAAGCCAGATGCGGGGCAGGGACGGCAACACGGACCCCCACCGGACCCAGGACTCGGGCGAGGACTGGGGCCACGACCGGCTCGCCGCCCGCCGCGGGGCCTCAGTCAGGCCTGGCGCCCGGCGGCAGCGCCTATCTGCCGGGCGGGCGCGCGGTCTTCCCTGCCGCCATTGCGCCCAAGTACAGCGACGAGACGCGGGCCAGGGCGCGTCGGCAGACCTGCCTCGACCAGTACCGGCGGAACAAGCCCGGCAACGCCAACGGCGGCCTGAAATGGGTGCAGAAAGGCGGCGGCTACTACAGCGAGTGCTCCAGGCGCCTGAAGGCCGGATGGAAGCCTTGAGCGCATTGAGGTGGCGCAAGGACAGGCGATGGAGGCATGCGATCGGGAGACACCGGCAGGCATGCCCTCCCCCGGGCTCACTCAATGGCTCACTCAATGTCTCCCGCAATCCCTGAAGGGGCCAATCCCATGGCATTCGAAAACACCAAGGCCGAGATCGCCCTGCTGCTGTCGGCGCTGAACGACGCGCCGCACGACGAGCACGAGCTCTACCTGGAGATCATGCAGAAGCTTAACCAGCTCAAGGCTTGCGGCATGCCGCTGCCGGACGACCTGGTAGAGCTGGAGCGCCACCTGGAGCGCGAGTTCGCCGCCGACCAGCGCGCCTGGCAGGCCGCCGAGCGGCGGCGCCATAAGTAGAGCCATGGCACAGGGACGCCGTCCCCGCCGGCTCTCGACCGGACGCATCGCGAGACATTGCGGCGCCACACTGGTCGTGGCATTGGAACCTGCGATGCTGCGAGCCGGGTTCGGTCCGGCTTGAGGGCGCGGCAAGCGCCAAGGCTCCGAAGGGCTCGGTACATGGTCAAGGGCACGCTACGCTTTCTTGCAGGCGTCCTCCTGCTGGTCGCGGTGATGGCCGCGACCAACGATGTCACCCGCTCGCTCGCGGCCGGCCGCGCGCTGCCCCCCGTCTCGACCTTGGAGCATTGGTCAGGGCTCTCTCCGGTGACGCTCGATCTGGCCCGCAAGGCCGTGCAGCGCCACACCCACCCGCTGGTCTGGGACATGGGGCTAGCCAAGGTCCTCCGGCTCCCCACGTGGGGCGTGCTCGGGCTGCTCGGGCTGGCGCTGGCCTACCTGGGGCGGCGGCGGCGCGAGGTGAACATCTACGCGAATTGATACCGTCCCAGCGAAGTTTTGACGGTAGCTGCGATCAGCGCCGCGCACCAGCGGCGCCACACTTGCCGCGCGGCCACCCGCCCGCGACGGACAGCGCCTCCAACCTCGCACCTCACTCCGACGTCATCCCCGCGCAGGCGGGGACCCAGGTCACCTTTGCAAGAGGGGCACCGCCCAATTCAGAGGCACCTGCGCCGCGGACGCTGCTTCGCCGGTAGCAAGCCCCCGTTTCTCTGTGCACTGGGTTCCCGCCTGCGCGGGAATGACGCCCGCTGATACCGTCCCAGTGAAGCTCTTGACGGTAGCTGCGATCAGCTTCCCGATCCAATCACCCACGATCGGCGATCCCGGAGTCACGACTTTCGTGGGACGGCATGAGCCCGCATTGGACCGAGCCGGCACCGGCGATGGAGGCCGGAGCACCGGGCCTCACCGCCCCTCGCGCACCTCCGTCAGGGTCTTGCGCACCGAGATGGCCTCAGGGTCGGTCTTGAGCTCGATGACCGTGGGCTTGCCGGCGGTGAGCGCCCTGGCGAAGGCGGGGGCGAAATCGGCGGTGGCCTCGATGGTCGCAGCCTCGGCGCCGAAGCTCCGCGCATAGGCGGCGAAGTCGGGGTTGACCAGGGTGGTGGCGATGACGCGGCCGGGGTACTCTCGCTCCTGGTGCATGCGGATGGTGCCGTAGACGCCGTTGTTGGCGATGACGGTGACGATGTTGAGGCCGTATTGCACCGCCGTGGCCAGCTCTTGGCCGGTCATGAGAAAGTCGCCGTCGCCCTGGACGTTGACCACCGCGCGCTCGGGATGGGCGAGCTTGGCGGCGATGGCCGCGGGCAGGCCGTAGCCCATGGAGCCCGAGGTGGGAGCAAGCTGCGTGCGGTAGCCCTTGTATTCGAAGTAGCGGTGCACGAAGGCGGCGAAGTTGCCGGCGCCGTTGGTGAGGATGCCGTCCTCGGGCAGCATCCTGGAGAGGGTGCGCACCACCTCGGCGAGCTTGACGTTGCCTGGCAGCGGTATCGGCGTGAGGCTCCTCTCGTAGGACGCCCGCAGCTCCGCCCGGAGGCTGCTCCATGCAATCCCTGCCGGCGGCTCCAGCCGGGCCAGCGCCTCGGCGAAGGCCGCGGCGGTCGTGGCGATGGGCAGGTCGGCGCGGTAGACCGAGCCCAGCTCGGTGGGCGAGGGGTGCACGTGCACCAGGAACTGGCGCGGGTTCGGCACGTCGAGCAGCGTGTACTGGCTGGTGGTCATCTCGCCGAGCCGGGCGCCCACCACGATCAGCAGGTCGGCCGACTTGATGGCGTTGGCCAGGCCCACGTCGATGCCGATGCCGGCGCAGCCGACGTGGCAGCGGTGGCGGTTGTCGATATAGTCCTGGTAGCGGAACGCCGGCGCGACGGCCAGATCGAAGCGGTCGGCGAACGCCTCCACCGCCTTCTGCACCTCCCGGCTCCAGCCCGGCCCGCCGACGATCATCGCCGGCCGCTGGGCGATGGCGAGCCTGGCCGCCAGCAGGTCCATGTCGGCGGCGGCGGGCTCGGCGCCGGGCAACCGCGCAGGCCTAGCATCGACCGCCTCGCATTCGGCCGCCAGCATGTCTTCCGGCAGGCCCAGCACCACCGGCCCCGGCCGGCCGGAGCGCGCCATGTGGAAGGCGTGGCTCACGTACTCGGGGATGCGCTCCGTCTGGCGGATGACGGTGGCCCATTTGACGAACGAGGAGAACAGCTGCTTCACCTCGATCTCCTGGAAGGCCTCGCGGTCCTCGTGCCCCAGCGCCGGCAGGCCGATGAACGTCACCATGGGCGTGGAATCCTGCTGGGCCACGTGCAGCCCGGCCATCGCGTTGGCGGCGCCCGGCCCGCGCGTGACAAAGCAGACGCCGGGCTCGCCGGTGATCTTGCCCCAGGCCTCCGCCATCATCGACGCGCCACCTTCCTGGCGGCAGATCACGGTCTTGATGCGGTTGGAATCGTGCAGGCCGTCGAGGGCCGCGAGGAAGCTCTCGCCGGGCACCGTGAACGCGGCCGTGACGCCCTGGGCCTCGAGCTGGTCCACCAGAATCTTCCCGCCGTGGCGCATGCGTCTCTCCTTATGCCAGGTGTCAGACCCTCTGGGCCTGACACCATAGCTCCAGCGCTGGTTGTGCAACGGTGTCAGACCCAGAGGGTCTGACACCGCGCCGACGATAGCGGATAAGGTCGCGCCGATGCGACTCCTGCTGCGAATGCCTGCAATGCGACGGCAGCGTCAGGGTCGGCGCTGGGCGATCATCAGCGTCGGCGCGATGGCGCCGCTCTCGATATTGGCCAGCATGTTGCGGAGCTTCTCGCGCGTGCCGGCGCCCATCAAGATGTGGAGCCCCAGCGGCGGCGGGCCCGCCGTGGCATTGGCGAGGCCCCGGCGGAAGAAGTCGAGGGCGAATTCGGTGCGATCCTCCACCTCCCGGACCGCGAATCCCGCGTCGCCGAGCAGCGCCAGCATCTCCCCCGGCGTCGTCAGGTGGCTGGTCTCCGGCGACTCCGCCCACGGCACCGGGTATTTCAGCCCGTCCTTCTGACCCTTCATCACGTCGTAGACGCAGAACACCGCGCCCGGCTTCAAGACCCGCGCCACCTCCCGGTAGAGCCCGTCGCGGTCCTTGACGTTCATGGCCACGTGCAGGGTGAGCGCGGCGTCGAACGCTCCGTCCGCGAACGGCATGGCCAGCGCGCTGCCTACCCGGTACGCGATGCGGTCGGCGAGACCTGTGCGCCGGGCCAGCTCCTCGGCGGCAGCGACGTATCCGGGCGTCAGATCGATGCCGGTGACGCGGCAGCCGAACGTCGACGCGATGTAGCGCGTCGCGCCGCCGATGCCGCAGCCCACGTCGAGCACGTGGTCGCTTGCCTTCAGGCCCATCTTGGCCACGGCTTGGACGGTCGCTGCGCGGCCGCCGACATGGAACTCGTCGATCGGCCCAAGCTGCTCGGGGCTCGCCCGCTCCGTGTCGATGCCGGCCGTCGTCATGGCCTTCAAGATGCGATCCTTGAGGTCAGCGACATCATAGTGCCGCGCAACCGCGTCCTCGATATTGCCAGCCATTGCATCCTTCGGGTTCTCGGGGCACAGGAGGATAGCGCCGCGGGTTGCGGCCGAACAGGCGGCACTCGTTTAGGCCGATGGCATGGGATTGCTCACATCGACGGCGGCATGAAGATGCAGATGAGCTGCATCTGCCCGCTGGGGCTCGGCATCATGCAGGCGTGCATGCGGTGGTCCTTGGATTCCCGTCTCGGGAAGTTGCCGGGCACCACCACGCTGCCGTGCCTGGTCGTCACCATCATCGATCGCGGACTGGCGGTGGCCGCGCCGTTGCCGTGGTCGGTCGTAGGCGTCGTCGGCACGATCTCGGCGCGGTCGACAGGTGCACAGTCCATCTCGTGGCAGCATTCCATGGGATACCAATCGTGCGCCGCTGCGGGCGTCGTCGCCGCCAGAAGGAAGGCCGCCAGCAACCAGTTCTTGGACATTGGCACCTCGCTGATCTACTTCGGGTCTCCGCTCCCCCTCCCTCGGTCGCCTCCGTCCCTTGATCTCTGCCTGCAGCAGGCCATCGCGTGCCCTGAACCTGCGGTTGCAAGGCGCGTGCCCCCTCCCCTGCAGCTCTGCCATGCATTCCAGTGGTTGCCGCCGCTGACGGCACTCAGCGCACGATTAAAGCGACTAGTTGCCGCGCCGGGTTACCAGCAAGACTGCCTAGCCTGCATGCGGCGCCCACGGACTGCGCAACGTGCTGCCCAATCGGAGTGCAATGCGCATCGAGGCGGTACGTTCCGCTTGGGAAGTGCCGCCTGTGGTCAGATATCGAGCACGATATCGAAGGTGCCCCGCAGGGCACCCGGCTCCAGGGTGCCGGCGGCTTCCAGGGACACGATCACGCTCTCGCGCTGGGCCGCGTTGCGGATGCCATTGAGGGGCCCGTCAGTGGCGTTGCCGCGCTCGCCGGCCACGTACATCTGCGTCGTCAGCCGGCCGGCGCCCGGCGCGTGCACCTTGAAGTGGATGTGCGGCGTGCGGCCCGGATAGGTCACGGGGCGGATGGTGCGGAACGTGTAGCGGCCGTGTGCCGCGGCCTCGGTGCGCCCGTAGCCTTGAAAGTCTGTATCGCGCCGCTGCAGGCCTCTCTGACCTGGATGGTTGTAGACGCCGTTGGCATCGCACTGCCAGATTTCCACCATGGCGCCCCGCACCGGCTCTCCCCGCTTGTCGAGCACCCGGCCGGCGATATGCGTCACCTGCCCCATGGCCTCGGCGGCGCGGCCCTGGACGCGGACCAGATCGTTGTCCATGTCGACGGGGAACGCCACCGGATAGAACGGCCCCTCGGTCTGCCCCGGCGTGATGACGGGGCGCGCCTTCTCGGCGGCGAGCGCCGGCGGGGTCAACAGCGCCGCCCCGGCCCCGAGGATGAGCTCGCGGCGCTTCAGACGCACGATAGAGGACATGAGCGAACCTCCGGGGATGTGGACGGCGGCCTCGCTTGCTCTGCGGGCTTTGGCATAGAAGAGTGGGAAGGCGCCCCGCGTTTGCCAAGTGCAAGAGCATCACCCGCACGTGCTCCGGGGCCTTGCGGCGGCGTCCGTGGCTAACCGGCAGGCGACCAGCGGGTGTGGACGGCGCCCTTCCTCGGGTATCTCAGGATCTGACTCCGGCACGCCATCCTGCTACCATATGGCTTTGAGTCTGCTGCGTAATCGCAGGCAGCCGCGGAGTGTCGACATGCCACCCCCGACCACGGCGCCGCCGAGCGAGCCCGCCGCCAGACCGGATCCCAGACCGGCGCCGGGTCCGCCGCGCGACGAGATCGCCGCCTGGCATCTGATGGACGAGACGGCGCTGGTGGACCGCCTCATGGAGCGGGCCATCTTCACCGCCGACGAGCGCGCCCGCATCGCCGGCCGCGCCGCGCAGATCGTCCGCGCCGCCCGCGCCAACCGCCACAAGCACGGCGGCATCGATGCCTTCATGGCCGAGTACGGCCTCGCCTCGGACGAAGGCATCATCCTGTTGTGTCTCGCCGAGGCGCTGCTGCGCATCCCCGACAAGGAGACCGTGGATGCGCTGATCGCCGAGAAGGTCGGCAGCGGCCAATGGGAGAGGCACTTCTGGCGCTCCGACAGCCTGCTGGTCAACGCCTCCACCTTCGGCCTGATGATCGGCGGCGGGGTGGTGCGGCTCGGCCAGGACAAGGGCTGGGGGCCGGGCGCTGTTTTCAAGCGCCTCGTCAGCCGCTCGGGCGAGCCGTTCATCCGCCAGGCGCTGCGCCAGGCCATGCGCGTGCTGGGCGACAGCTTCGTCCTCGGGACCACCATCCAGGAGGCGCTGACGCGCGCAGCGCCGTTGGACGCCAAGGGCTATCGTTTCTCCTACGACATGCTGGGCGAGCGGGCGCGCACGGCCGCGGACGCCGACAAGTACTACGGCCGCTATATGACCGCCGCCGACGCCATCGGCCGGGCACACCTTACCGGTCGCGGCGCAATGAACGCGGAAGCGCTGCTGGCGCGTCCGGGGCTCTCGGTGAAGCTCTCGGCCCTCCATGCGCGCTTCGACCCCGGCAAGGACGAGCGCCTGCTGCGCGAGCTGCTGCCGCGCCTGGTCGAGCTCGCCGCCGCCGCCCGGCGCAACGGGCTGACGCTCACCGTCGACGCCGAGGAGCAGGACCGCCTCGATCTGACCCTGTCGCTGTTCGCTGCCGCCTATTCCCATGCGGCGCTCAACGGCTGGCCCGGCCTGGGGCTGGCGGTGCAGGCCTACGGCAAGCGCGCGATCCCAGTGCTGCGCTGGCTGCGGCGGCTGGCGCATCAGGAGGGCAAGCCGATCCCGCTGCGACTCGTGAAGGGGGCGTATTGGGACAGCGAGATCAAGTGGGCACAGGAGCGGGGGCTGGCGGACTATCCGGTGCTGACGCGGAAGGTGCACACGGATCTGTCGTGGCTTGCGTGCATGCGCCTCATCATGGCCGACCCGCAAGCCTTCGTGCCGCAGCTTGCCACCCACAACGCGCTCTCCATCGCCGCCGTCACCGCTACCGCTCCCTCCACGCGCGCCTTCGAGCTCCAGCGCCTGCACGGCATGGGCGAAGCGGTCTACGAGGAGGTGGTGGCCAACGGGAGCACGGGCGTCGCCTGCCGCATCTACGCGCCGGTGGGCCCGCACGACGACCTGGTGGCGTATCTCGTCCGGCGCCTGCTGGAGAACGGCGCCAACACCTCGTTCGTCAACCGGCTGGCCGACGCCGACGCACCCATCGAGGAGCTGGTGCAGGACCCCATGGCCGTCATCGCCGCCGAGCGGACGAACAGAGCGATGCCGGCCCCGCTGCCGCGTCCGCCGGATATTTTCGCGCCCGAGCGCCGCAACAGCCGCGGCATCGCGCTCGACGAGCCCAGCGTACGCCAGCAGCTGCTGGGGGACCTCCGTGCCGAGCTGAAGACGCCGTTCGCCGCGGCCCCTGTCATCGACGGCAAGGCGCTTGCCGGCACCGAGGTGGGCCGGCTCGTACGCTGCCCGCACGACCTGCTCCAGCGCATCGGCACCGTGCGCGCGGCCGACGCCGACGCGGTCGAGCGGGCCATCGCCGGCGCACAAAGGGCGGCGCATGCCTGGGACCGGCTGGGCGGGACGGCGCGCGCGGCCATCCTCGACAAGGCCGCCAACCTCTACGAGCGCGACCGGGCGCGCCTGATGGCGGTGCTGGTGCGGGAGGCCGGCAAGACGCTGGAGAACGCGCTCGGCGACGTGCGCGAGGCCATCGATTTTCTGCGCTACTATGCGGCCCAGACGCGGCGGCTCTTCGCCGGGCCTGTCACACTTAGAGGCCCCACCGGCGAGCGCAACACGCTGGAGCTGCGGGGACGCGGACCGTTCGCGTGCATCTCACCTTGGAACTTTCCGCTGGCGATCTTCACCGGCCAGGTGGCGGCGGCGCTGGCGGCCGGCAACCCGGTGCTGGCCAAGCCCGCCGAGCAGACGCCCATCGTCGCCTATCTGGCGACGGAGCTCCTCAACGAGGCAGGCCTGCCACCGGGGGTGCTGCAGCTTCTGCCCGGCGACGGCGCAGTCGGCGCCGCCCTGGTGAAGGACAAGCGTGTGGCGGGCGTCGCCTTCACCGGCTCCAACGCCACCGGCTGGGCGATCCAGCAGGCGCTGGCCGAGCGGCGCGGCGCCATGGTGCCGCTGATCGCCGAGACCGGCGGCCTCAACGCCATGATCGCCGATTCCAGCGCCCTGCCGGAGCAGGTCATCCGCGACGTGGTGCGCTCCGCCTTCGATTCGGCCGGCCAGCGCTGCTCGGCCGCGCGCCTCTTCTTCGTGCAGGACGAGGTGTCGCGCGTCATGATCGACATGCTGGTCGGCGCGGTGGAGGCGCTCGAGATCGGCGATCCCCTCGACTACGCCACCGACATCGGCCCGGTGATCGACGAGGAGGCCGCCGAGCGGCTCGACGCCCACAAGCTGCGCATGCAGCGGCAGGCGACGCAGCTCATCGATCTCGCCCTGCCGCCCGAATGTGAGGCGGGCACCTACGTGACGCCGGCGGTGTTCGAGATCGCCAATGCCGGCCTCCTCAGGGAGGAGGTGTTCGGCCCCATTCTGCATGTCGTGCGCTACGCGGGTGGCCGTCTCGACAGGGTGATCGAGGCCATCAACGCCAGCGGCTACGGGCTCACGCTGGGCCTGCACAGCCGCATCGCCGCTGTCGCCGACTACGTGGCCGAGCACGCCCGCGTCGGCAACCTCTACGTCAACCGCAACCAGATCGGCGCCGTGGTGGGCGTGCAGCCGTTCGGCGGTGAGGGCCTGTCGGGCACCGGCCCCAAGGCGGGCGGCCCCAATTATCTTGCGCGCTTCGCCACCGAGCGGGTCCGCACCACCGACATCACCGCGACGGGCGGCAATGTGGCGCTGCTGAGGCTGGAAGAAGAGAGCGAATAGCGAGTAGCGAATAGTTAACGGCGCCACAGGTCGCTATTCGTTTCTTCCGCTCCCCAGAACCCACGCAAGCCCGTTTACTTCAGCGTGGGCGGCGTGGTGCGGGCATCAAGGCATTTCCCTTTGCTCAGGTACTTGAACTGGCCGCAGGTCTTCACGGCGGTCGGGCTGCGGTAGTAGCGTTTCTTCGCGCGCGGCGCAGGCTTCGCTGCTGCCCGATAGCCGGTGGCAGCCTTACCGCTGCGGTAGCCGTACCCTTCCATGGGCATCATCATGCCTTGCGCCAACGCGCCGCCGGCGCCGCCCAGCGCGACGAGCCCTGCCAGGGCGGCCCCCAGTGAAATCCCAAGGAGTGGAAGCCCAAGAGCCGCTCCCGATCCAATCCAAGCGGTCGAACGCATGCTACGCCTCCGTTGCAGGGTCACGCGGAGCTAACTGCGGCTGGCGCACGGGGTTCCGCTTCGAATCGCGGCATGCTTTACGGCAAGGGTTAAGCCCGCCCGGGAGCCGGCGTTTACCATGCGCAGCCGTTTTCCCGGCTCGGCACGCCCCAAGCCCAGAGCGCCGAATTTCGGTCCAAACTTGCATGTAGCACTGCCGTGACAGGACGCGCAGCTCGGGGGCTTGCGCACGTCTCTCGGAGGGAAATGCACGTGGTCTGGAGGCGCGTCGGCGGGGTGGCCGCCATGCTGTGCATTTGCGCAGCCTTGGATGGCTTCCAGGCGAGCCTTGCGGCCAATCCCACTCCCGAGGCCAAGGAGACCAAGACGGCCGCACTTCAGCCCAAGCCGAAGGCGGCCATCGCCAAGCAGAAGGATGGCACGTTGCTGATCGCAGGGCGCGCGCTCCGCTGCGGCCGCAATCGCCACGTGCTCGACCGGAGGCTGCCGAACCTCGGCCTCGCCGCACCCGGCGTGCTGGTGTTCAACCCGCGCGAGCTCAACCGCTGGTCCGATACCGTGCGTCTGTTCGTGTACCACCACGAGTGCGGGCACCATAAGGTCGGCGGCAGCGAGCTCGGGGCCGACTGCTGGGCCGTGAAGCAGGGCGTGCGCGACGGGTGGCTCGGCCGCGGGGGGCTTACGCAGGTCTGCCGCTCGTTCGGCAACGCCCCGCCCACATCCACGCATCCCTCCGGCGCCAGCCGCTGCGGCAACCTCAACCGCTGCTTCGCCGCCGCCGTCGCCACGCTGGCCAAGGACAAGGCCATCGCCGCGGCCAAAACGGCGGCGCCCGCGCCACCGCCCGACACACCGCCCGACACTGGGCCGAAGCTCGTTCAGGAGCCAATCCTGAAGCGCAGCGGCATGCGCCCGAGCGCGGAATAGGGGTCAGACCCTGCGGGTCTGACCCCAGGGCACGACCTGCCGAAGGCATCGCTGCAAGAGAGGCGGAAGCGTTGCAAGCGCGTTGAGGCACACGGTTGAGGGGACTGCAATGGGGTCAGACCCGCAGGGTCTGACCCCGACCAACCCGACCAACGTGCCGTCTTTGAGCGACGGCCGATACGCGGTACAAGGCCCGCATGAACCTCCGGCACGAGGAGAACGCCCATGACCGCCATCGTCGACATCATCGGCCGCGAGATCCTGGACAGCCGCGGCAACCCCACGGTGGAGGTGGACGTGGTGCTGGAGGACGGCGCGCTCGGCCGCGCCGCGGTGCCCTCCGGCGCCTCCACAGGCGCGCACGAGGCCATCGAGCTGAGGGACGGCGACAAGGCCCGCTATCTCGGCAAGGGCGTACGCAAGGCCGTGGACGCGGTGAACGGCGAGATTTTCGATGCCCTCTCCGGCATGGACGCCGAGGACCAGCGCCGTATCGATGACGCCCTCGTCAAGCTCGACGGCACGCCCCACAAGGCCCGCCTCGGCGCCAACGCCATCCTGGGTGTGTCGCTGGCGGTCGCCAAGGCGGCGGCCCAAGCGCGCGAGCTGCCGCTCTACCGCTATCTCGGGGGCGTGCGGGC
>JBAPMW010001061.1:0-5525 GCA_049278815.1 Hyphomicrobiaceae bacterium | reverse complement strand
TCGATGACGGCCAGGCCGCCGGACGCAAGCGCCTTGAGGCGCTCGGCGAAGTCGCGGGCGGTGTCGTCGTGGTCGATGCCGTCGGTGAGCCACACCACGCTGACGCCGGCGGTGGCTCCCAGCGCGGCGGCGACGGCCTTGGCCACGGCCGGACGGTCCGGAGCGAACGGTTGCGGCTGCACGGCAGCGGCGGTGGAGCCGGCGGTGGCCGGCGCCTCGATCTTCAGGCTCACGCTCCTGGTGGAGCTGGCGGTGGGCACGATCATCACCGGCCGGCCCTGGGCCTCGGCCTCGGCGATCAACCGCTCCACCATGAACGTGCGCGCCGACCAATGGGCGGCCGACGGCCAGCCGTTGTCGACCACGAGGACCACCGGGCCGGACCCGGCCAGCGCCGTCTCCCGGTTGGGGTTCAGCACCGGGTCTGCCAGCGCCAGGATCACCAGCGCCGCGGCAAGCATGCGGATGAGGGTGAGCCACCAGGGCGTCTTGGCCGGCGTCCGCTCGCGGTTGTCGAGGCCCACCAGGATGCGCGTCGGCGGAAAGGCGATGCGCTGCGGGCTCGGAGGAACCGCGCGCAGGAGCCACCAGATGAGCGGGAGCGCCAGGAGGCCGGCCAGCAGCATCGGGCTCAGGAAGGCGATCGGACCAATCGTCATCCAGCATCTCGCGAGGCTTGGGCTGAAGCCTGGACCGAAGCTTGGGGTGAAGCTTGGGGTTCTGGCCGCCAGCGATAATCGGCGGACATGCCCTGCAGGCGCATGATCAAAGTGAGCAACGGCTCCGCGGCGGGGCGGTCGGTATGGTGCACGAGGAACGACCAGCCGATGCGGCGCGCCGCCTCCTCGATCTGGGCGCGGTGCGCGGCCAGCCTCTGCCGATAGGCGTCGCGCAGCGATTCCGCACGATCGGCGATCCAGCGGTCGGCGCCCTCCGGCGATCGGAATTCCACGCGGCCCTCGTAGGCCAGCGTCTCCTCGGCTGGGTCGAGGACCTGGATGAGATGGCCTTGCACACCGCCCTCCGCCATCTGGTTAAGGCGCTGGACGATGGCCTCGGGCGGATCGAGGAAGTCGCCGATCAGGATGGCGCTGGAGAAGCGGGAGAGGCGGGCCTTGGGCGGCAGGCTCGCCTTCAGCGCGTCGGTGCCCGCGTTGGCAGCCAATGCCTCGGCGATGCGCGTGGTGGCCTTGCGGCTGGAGAGGGGCGGGGTCAGGCCCAACAGGGCGATCCGCTCGCCGGCGCGCACCAGCATCTCGGCCACGGCCAGCATCAGGACGAGGGCGCGGTCGCGCTTGTCGATCCGCGCCAGGTGGCTGCGGAAGGCCATGGATGGGGACAGGTCGGGCCAGAGCCAGAAGGTGTGCGAGGCCTCCCATTCGCGCTCGCGCACGAACAGCGTATCCGAGCTGGCCGAGCGGCGCCAATCGATGAGCGTCGCCGCATCGCTGCCCTGGAACTGCCGGAACTGCCAGAACGTCTCGCCGGTGCCGGCGCGGCGGCGGCCGTGGATGCCGTGCGCCACCGTGTTAGCCACCCGCAGGGCCTCCAGCAGGAGATCGGGCAGGCGGTCGGCAAGCGCGTGCGCCTCGCCTTCAAGCTTGAAGACGCTCGCCCCCTCGCTGCCTGCCCGCCCCGGAAAACTGCGTGCCGCCACCTAAGCTTACCCTAGCGCTGCCGTCAGGCGATTGATGACCCCGCTCGCCGTCTCGCCCTCGGCGCGCGCTGCAAACGTCAATGCCATGCGGTGCTTGAGGATGGGCTCCGCCAGGGCCACCACGTCGTCCACAGACGGCGCCAGCCGCCCGTCGATCAGGGCCTTGGCGCGCACCGCCAGCATCAGGGCCTGGCTGGCGCGGGGGCCCGGCCCCCAGGCGATCAGCCGGTCGGTATCGGCGCTTGCCCCGGTGCCTGGACGGGCCGACCGGGCGAGCCGCAGGATCGCCTCCACCACCTTGTCGGGCACCGGCAGCTGACGCACCAGACGCTGGATCGATTGCAGCTCCGGGGCGGTGAGCACCTGCTCGACGCGCCGCTCCTCGTTGCCGGTGGTGGCGAACAGCATGCGCCGCTCCGCGCCCTGGTCGGGATAGCTCACGTCGATCTGCAGCAGGAAGCGGTCCAGCTGCGCCTCCGGGAGCGGATAGGTGCCCTCCTGCTCCAGGGGATTCTGCGTGGCGAGCACATGGAAGGGCGCTGGCACGTCGTGGCGCTGGCCCGCAACCGTAACATGGTGCTCCTGCATGGCCTGCAGCAGGGCCGACTGCGTCTTGGGGCTGGCGCGGTTGATCTCGTCGGCCATCAGCAGCTGGGCGAAGATGGGCCCCTTGATGAAGCGGAAGGTGCGCCGGCCGCCGGTGCCGCCGTCCTCCAGCACCTCCGAGCCGATGATATCGGAGGGCATCAGGTCAGGCGTGAACTGGATGCGCTTGGTGTCGAGGCCCAGGACCTTGCCCAGCGTCTCCACCAGGAGCGTCTTGGCGAGGCCCGGCACGCCGATCAGCAGGGCGTGGCCGCCGCACAGCAGCGTGATGAGGGTGTGCTCGATCACGTGCTCCTGGCCGAAGACAACGGAGGAGGCGGCCTTGTGGACGCGCTGGATTCGCTCGCCGGCCGCTTCAACGCGGGCAACGATGGCTTCGTCGGTTTGGGTGAGTGTGCTCATGACTTTGGACTATATAGGCTCCGCGGCTTGGTTTACGAAACGGTGACATCAAACAGTGGTCACAATATGAACATCTTGGCTAGTGTGCTGAAAACGATGGCGTTTGCCGCCCCATAGCGCAAGAGGCTACGACACCGAGAGCAAGGTTCCGGGGGCCAAGTCAAGGCCCAAATCAGAGGCCAGAATCAAGGGAATGTGATCCATGAGCGCCGAGCGGCTGCCGCCGATTGCCGAGGCCGAGCTGACCGAGGAGCAGCGCGAGGCCGCCCAGGCCTTCAAGGAAGGCCGCGGCTATGCGGTGCACGGGCCGTTCGCGGTGATGCTGCGTTCGCCCGAGGTCATGCTGCGGGCCAAGGCCATGGGCGACTACCTGCGCTTCCGCAACGTGCTTCCGAGGCGCGTGAGCGAGATGGCGATCCTCATCACCGCCCGCGAGTGGACCCAGCAGTTCGAGTGGACCTACCACTATCGCTACGCCATGGAGGCGGGCCTCGCCCCGGCGATCGCCGATGCCATCGGTGAGGGCCGCCGCCCTGACGGCATGGCCGAGGACGAGGCCGCGGCCTACGAGCTCGCCATCGAGCTGCATCACCGCCGGAGCGTGAGCGACGCCACCTATGCCCGCGCGCTGGCGCTGTTCGGCGAACGCGGGGTGGTCGACCTCACGGGCATCTGCGGGTACTACAGCCTGCTCGCCATGATGATGAACGTGGCCCGCACGCCCGCGCCTGCGGAGACCAACGGGGTGGCGCCGCTGGCGAAGTTTCCGAGCTGATGCGAGTTGGCGCCGTCGCAAACTCCTGACTTCGACAAAGGCAAACTCAATTCATCAGAGGAGGGCCTTGAACGCGTCAACCGTGAGCCCAGTGTCGCTGATGATCTTCCGCAACAGGCCGATCTTGATGTCCTTGCCGGCGTGAACCGGCACGACCGTGCTGCGGCACGACCGTGCTGCGGCTCGGGTCAGTGCGGTGGCGCAGGATGTGGTGGCTACCCCTTACGCGGACTATGTCGAAGCCTGCCTTCTTCAAGGCTCGGATCACTTCCTCGCCCTTGACGGGAGACAGCGCGCGGTCATGCGGCAATTGTAACTCGATCAAGCTGTGGCTTTACGTCCGCCGGTATCGGCTCGCCGCGGGACTGGCGATCCTCGATAACCAGCTCGATGGCTTCTCGTGCGTTGCTGAGGGCCTCCTCGTAGGAGTCGCCCTGCGTGCCTACCTCGGGCAAGGCCGGCACCGTAACGATGAAACCTCCCTCCTCTGCAGGCTCCAGAAGGATCGTGAACACATGCCATCCGACGCCAGCACCAACCGCATCGGCGGGCTGGAGGCCCTGGTCCGGGCTCAGGCCGATAATGAGCCGGCCCCGGTGGAGCAATGGGACCCGCCCTATTGCGGGGACATCGGCCTGCGCATCCGCGCGGACGGCACCTGGCTTTACCGGGACAGCCCCATCGCTCGGCCGGCCCTCGTCAAGCTGTTCGCCGGCGTGCTGCGCAAGGACGCCGACGGCCGGCACTATCTGGTAACGCCCGTGGAGAAGATCGATGTCGCAGTCGACGACGCGCCGTTCCTGGCCGTGGAGATGGAGGTGCGCGGCAGCGGTGCGTCGCAGACACTGATCTTCCGCACCAACGTCGATGACATCGTCGCGGCCGGGCCGGCCCATCCCCTGCGCTTCGCCATCGAGCGGGAGACGGGCGGCCTCAAGCCCTATCTCCTGGTGCGCGGACGCCTGGAGGCGCTCGCCACGCGCGCCCTCGCCTACGACATGGCCGGGCTTGCCGCAGAGGAGGAGGGAGGTCCGGGTTTGTGGAGCGGCGGCCGGCTGTTTGCGATCCCGGAGGCGCCGCCGGCTGACACCGCATCGCGCAGCCGACTGTAGCCGCCCCTCCTTCCGTATTGGCCGGGAAAGCCCTATGCTGCGCGCAAGGGCCGGCGGCCTTCGAGCAATGCGCCGGCGCAGGAACGCCGCCATCGGCGTGTTGGGAGGAGGCATCATGCAACGTCCTTGGAAGACGACGCTCGCTTTCGCTGCCGGGCTCACGGTCGCCGCGGTCGCAGTGGCCGGTTCAACGCGCGAGACCACCGCCCAGACCGGCCCCGGCTGGACCGTGCTCCTCGACGACAAGACCATGGGCGACTGGGACAAGGTGGGCGAGACCAACTGGCGGCAGGAGGGCGGCGCGGTCGTGGCCGACAAGCGGACCAGCAAGAGCCCGGCCTACCTCGTCAGCAAGCAGAAGTACAAGGACTTCCAAGTCTACGTCGAGTTCTGGGCCAGCGACGATGCCAACAGCGGCATCTTCCTGCGCTGCCAGGACCCGGCCAAGATCACCGACAAGTCCTGCTACGAGGTGAACATCTTCGACCAGCGCAAGGACCCTACCTACGGCACCGGCGCGATCGTCAGGTTCGTCGAGGTGAGCCCCATGACCAAGGCCGGCGGCAAGTGGAACACCTACGAGATCACCGCCAAGGGGCGGCAGATCACCGTCGTGCTCAACGGCAAGAAGACGGCCGAGCTCAACCAGAACGAGATGTTCGTCGAAGGCCCGATCACGCTCCAGCACGGCGGCGGCGTGATCAAGTTCCGCAAGGTGGCGATCAAGCCGCTGTAGGCATTGGGGCAGTAGGCAGTAGGCGCTGGGGCAAGTGGACCGCCCATTGCCCACTGCCTTCCTTCCGCCGGTGTGACGATATCGGTGAGGCGCAGCCCCGGATAGACTGGCGGCAGCAGCCGGCGCAACCGCCGCCCCACCCCACCTGCTGCCCCTGTCAACAGTGCGCGTCGCATCGGTCTGGTCCCTGCCTCGCCAGACCCCTGCATAGCATGGACAGCCTGCACCGGATGAAAG
>JBAPMW010001060.1:0-2655 GCA_049278815.1 Hyphomicrobiaceae bacterium | reverse complement strand
GACCCCGCAGCTCGCCGCCGGAGACCAGATCATCGCCGTGCCGACGCTCGTGCGTCGCCTCCCCGAGCCGGTCAAGAAAATACTCGGCGATCTGTCCAACGAGGAGCGCGTGCTCGTCGGACTCGACGTACAGCCTGCGAGGATCTGACCCTTCATGCCAACGAACGTCTTTGGCACAGCCGGATGCGAGCTGATGAGTGCCGCCGCAGCGGCAGGCGCCGATGCTTACTACATGCTGCGGCTGTACATTACCGGCACCACGCTGCAGTCCACGCGGGCCATCTTGAACATCAGGAAGATTTGCGAGGAGCATCTGGAAGGACGCCATGAGCTGGAGGTCGTGGATATATCCCAGCATCCGACGTTGGCCATCGGCGAGCAGATCATCGCTGCGCCGACCCTGATCAAGAAGCTGCCGCTGCCCCTGCGCCGGTTCATTGGCGACATGTCTCAGACCGAGCGCATTCTGCTGGGGCTCGATCTCCGCGAGGCGGCCGCGAACAAGTCGTCGGCAGGGAGCTCCTGAGCCGACATGCCCGAGGAAGCACGAGCCGAACCGATGCTCCTCACAGAGAACGCCGAGCTGCGCGCGCAGCTGGAGGGGGCGGAGGAGACACTCCGCGCCATTCGCAATGCCGAAGTCGACGCCCTCATCGTCGAGAGTGCCACAGGTCCGCGCGTCTACACGCTGCATGGCGTGGACTCCGCATCGAATCGCTTCCGCGGCGAAATCCTCGCGCAGGTCAGCGACGCCGTGATCGCCATCGATGGACACAAGCGCGTGACCTATGCCAACGCGGCGGCCGAGCGGCAATACGGCGTGGGCCCGTCCTGGGCGCTCGGGCAGCTGTTGTCGAAGGTCTACGAGACCCGATGGCTCCATCCCGGCGACGAGACCGCCGCCGAGACAGCCCTGCGCGAGCGCGGCGAATGGCGCGGCGAGAACATCCACGTCAGACAGGACGGCCGCGCGCTGCACGTCGAATCGAGCATGACGGTGCTGGGGGAAACTGTTGGCCAGCCGGCGGGCGTCCTTGCCGTCATCCGCGACATCTCCGAGCGCAAGCGGGCCGTGGACAACGTGCGCGTCTCGGAAATCCGCTACCGCCGGCTCTTTGAAGCGGCACAGGACGGTGTCCTCCTGCTCGATCCCGAGACGTGCAAAATCACCGATGCCAATCCCTTCATGACGAAGCTGCTGAGCTACTCGCACGGCGAGCTGGTCGGCAAGGAGCTGTATGAGATCGGCCTGATGAAGGATGAAGCCGCGAGCCTGGAAATGTTCCGCAAGCTCAAGAGCGAGCACCAGGTCCGCTACGAGGACTTGCCGCTCAAGAGCCAGGATGGACGGCATCAGGAGGTCGAGGTCGTCGCCAACCTCTATGATGAGAACGGCCGGGCCGTCATCCAGTGCAACATCCGCGATATCACGGAGCGGAAGCGGACCGAGGAGCACAATAAGCTGCTCATGGCCGAGATCAATCATCGCTCCATGAACCTGCTCGCCGTGGTGCAGGCGGTCGCCCACCAGACCGCGCGCGCGGGCGATCCGGCAACCTTCGTCGCACGCCTGTTCGATCGCATCGACGGACTGGCAGCGAGCCAGGACCTGCTGATCAGGAACCAGTGGGAGGGCGTCGATCTTGCAGATCTCGTTGCAGCCCAGCTTGCCCATTTCAAGGACCTGCTCGGCGCGCGTGTGATGCTCGACGGCCCGCCCGTGCGCCTGATGCCGGAGGCGGCCCAGGGGATCGGCATGGCGCTGCATGAGCTGGCCACCAACGCTGGAAAGTACGGCGCGCTCTCGAACGATGACGGGCGGGTGCACATCTCCTGGCAATTCGGTGCGGCCAACGAGCCGGTGTTCTTGATGTCCTGGTTGGAGGAGGGTGGCCCTCCGGTCGCCCCGCCTACACGCAAGGGTTTGGGCCAGATGGTGATCGGACGCATGGTTGAGGCGGCGGTCGACGGAGCAGCCGAGATCGACTATCGAGAGGGTGGGTTCTCCTGGAGACTACGCGCGCCATTCGCAGGCACGCTGCAGAAGGGCCGATTCGCATCGTCGGCAGGAGGTGTTCGTGGATAAGCAGCAGCCGGTGCGCATCCTGATTGTCGAGGATGAGCCGATCATAGCGCTCACCCTCGAAGACTTGCTCGTCGAGGCCGGTTTCGAGGTTGCCTGCGTGACAGGAAAACTCAATAAGGCGCTCGCGCTCATCGAAGGCCCCGGTTGCGATGCGGCTATCGTCGATGCCAATCTAGGCGGTGTGAGCACAAGCCCTGCCGCATTGGCGCTCGCGGCGCGCGGCGTGCCTTTCATCGTGCTGTCGGGCTATTCGTCCGAGCAGCTGCAGGGGGAGTTTCCTGCGGCACTGTTCATGAGGAAGCCGTGTCGATCGGACAAGCTCATCCAGGCGCTCAAGACTATGCTCCGCTAGCCATCAGCCTGCGCTTGGATCGCCCGCTCTTGTGCACCGAGCTCCCGACGCCGCGGCGCAAGGCACTTTGGCCAAGACCCCGGTGAAGTCTGATGGCTCGCAGAGGTCTTGGACGCGACGGCCTCTCTCCTGGTGGTGATTGGGAGGCTAACGGCGTCTCTGGGTCGCGACGCTGCTGGTGCGCCAGATCTTGGCAGACTTACAGCGACGGCAGATG
>JBAPMW010001059.1:0-2652 GCA_049278815.1 Hyphomicrobiaceae bacterium | reverse complement strand
GTCCCCCTCCCCCTTGCGGGGAGGGGCTAGGGGTGGGGGGCCCCACACAACCATACCTCTCCATCCTTCCCAGCTCTCGGCGGCTTGTGGAGGTGGCGCGGCATCGCACGTGCCATTTCCCTGCGTTCTCACCCCACCCCTGTCCCCTCCCCATCGAGGGGAGGGGGACCCTGCCTTGCTCTCTTGCCCCTACCACGACCGTCGCATGCCGCCGAGAGCGGAGTACGGACCACTTGCGTGAATGCCCTAGCCCACGCCCCTCCAGGCTACGGGACCACCGATCCAAGGAGCGGGCAAACGAATAGCGATGCGCAATCTTAATCGAAGTTGGGGAAGAGTGCCCCGCGATCGAGATCGAAGCCGTGCAATTAAAATGCGAACATCGCATTGTTCGTTTGACAATACTGCATGCACGACCTCCCTGCTGCGATGCGGTGCCCGTCCCCCGCTTCAAGCGGAGACACCTTCGGACACGACGCTTCACGAGCTACGAACGCACGTCAGATCGCGAGCTGCCTGCAAGCAGGGTATGCGGAGTTGACTGACGGCCCTGCCGCGGCTAGTCTTTGTGCTGGGTCGATTGGGCGACCTACGGACCGCGTCAAGGGTTCAACCCGCCCCTCCAGCAGTGAGCTGACATCTCCTTCTTTCTTGCCCGAGAGGCGCGGTCGCCGGGCGCCAGGGAAAGAAGGTGTCCCATGCCGCTCGCATCCCGTCGGGCCCTGCCCGCGACTCCCAATCTCGATTGGCTGAGGAAGGCCGCCAAGAGGCGGCTTGCCGCGCTGCGTGCCGGCAGCCCCAATGCCAGGCTGCATCAGGCGCAGCTCGCTGTTGCGCACGACTACGGCTTCAAGAGCTGGCGCGCTCTCAAGGCGCACATCGACAGGATCGCCCCGGCTCCGGACGTGCGGAGCGGCGTTTTCGCTGCCGCCCGCGCCGGCGACGTGGAGGCCGTGCGCCGCGCTTTCGAAGCGGGCTTCGATCCGGCGACGCCCGATGGCGATGGCCGCACGATCTTCCAGATCGCCAAGGAGCTGCGGCACGAGGCCATCGAGATGCTCGCCCGCGATGCGCAGGGCGGCCGCCCCACGCGCCCGGAGCCCGTGCAGCAGGCGCTCCAGGACATCGTCGTTGCAGCGCGGGACGGCGACGTCGCGGCGCTCGCGGCCCGTCTCGATGCGCACCCGGAGCTGATCGACGAGCTCGCCGGCCGCGGCTTCTTCAAGGCCACGCCGCTGCATCTGGCGGCGCGGCACAACCGCCCCGGCGCCATCCGCCTCCTGATCGAGCGCGGCGCCGACGTCGACGCCCGCGAGTTTCCCGACAACGCCGCGCCCTTACATTTCGCGGCCATGTACGGCGATCTGGAGGCCATCGGGCTGCTGGTGGAGGCAGGTGCCGATGTCGACGGCAAGGGCGACGACACCGGGGTTGGCGTGCTCGGGTGGGCGACCTGCTTCAAGGAGGTGCGGGAGGATGTCGCCGCCTACCTCCTGAGCCACGGGGCGGCGCTCAACCTGTGGACGGCCATCGCCCTCGACCGGCCGGACGAGCTGCGGGCCATGATCGACCGTGACCGGTCGCTGCTGGCGGCGCGGATGACGCGGGGCCAGCATCGGCGCACGCCCCTGCATCACGCGGCGGCCAAGAGCCGGCTACGGATGGTCGAGCTGCTGCTGGCGCTGGGTGCCGACCCGAATGCCACCGACGCCACCGGCGCGACCGCGCTGACGACGGCATCCCAGGAGCGCGCCGACGCAGCTGTCGTCTCGGCCCTGCTGGCAGCCGGTACGCGGCTCGATCTGCTGACGGCCGTCAACGCCGGGCGCCTCCCAGAAGCAGAGGCGATGCTGCGGGAGGATCCCTCCCGCATCGGCCCCGATGGGGCCGACACCGTCGCCCTGCATCTTGCGGTCAGCAAGCGCAACCCGGAGACCATCCGCTGGCTGATCGCACATGGCATCGCCATCGATGCCAAGCGGTCGATTTGGGACTGCAACCACACGGCCCTGCACATGACGGTCGAGAGCGGCGCCGGCGAGATCGCGCGGCTCCTGCTCGAGGCCGGGGCCGATCCCAACATCCGCGACGACAAGTTCCAGGCCACGGCCTTGGGCTGGGCCGAGTTCTTCGGCCGCCCGGATCTCGCCGACCTCATCCGCGAGAGGGGCGGGGTCAGGTGATATTCCGACGGAGCCCGGCCCCCGGCCTGCCGGCCTCGGAGCCGCGCCCGGAATCGATCGGGCACCCGGAGGGGGAAGGTCCGGATGCCCGATGCGCCGGGGCGTGGGAGGTCAGTGCACCCCAGCTACCGGGTTAACGCGCAGTGAGAGAAAATCCGTCGTTCCCCGATGGGATGCCGGGAGTTTGCGGGCCCCGATCGCTCCGGATTGCCGCGAGCCAGCCGGGTAACCGAAAATTTGCGCTGTTTCAGCCCCCGGTCTTCCCTTGCGCGAGGATTTGCCGAATATTCCGGCGGGTGAGTCTGGGGCGTCCCGGGGCGCCTCTGGGGCGTCTCTGGGGACGGGCGTCAGCGGGGCCATCGGCTACCTGGCCCCGCCGGGGACCGATCGGATACGGCATCTCGGCCCCAATTCAACGCAGCGGTAGACGGCCTTGCTCATTCATGCGCCAGGCCAGGAGGCGCAAGCG
>JBAPMW010001058.1:0-3190 GCA_049278815.1 Hyphomicrobiaceae bacterium | reverse complement strand
CTATCCACCAACCAGCCGACCCACTGGACCACGGCACCCCGGCTCCCGATAGAGGCACGGTGCCGGCCACCGCCATCCTCATCTCCGAGGCGAGGCGCAGGAGAGCATACCGCGGGGCGGATGTCATTATCCGTCTACGTTAATAATCAAAGCGGATTGACTATCTCCGCGCGCCGAGGCTCCGGAGCGGATTGCCGCGCTGGTGCCCGACCAATGGGCCAAGAGCCATAGCCAGCTTATCGCCGCGATCAATCTCGCCAACGGGGAGTTTGAGGCAACGGGCGAACCCAATCGGTTCAGGTATCAACCGATGGCCGTGCCGCGCGAGATTAGACGGCATGCGCAAGGAACGCTCTACCATTGGGGCTCACTGAAAGCCCCGCTGTCGGAAACCATGATCGCCGTCGAAGTGACCGGCGAGCTGGTTTTTCATTGGACCATGGATGGCAAGATACTTGAGCCCATCACTGCGTCGCTGGATGATGACGACGCATGGGGCGACATCCTAGCTGCGATCTACAAGCGGGACGAACGGCTCGACGAACGCTAGGAGCGCATCCGTCGGCGGAAAGAATCACTTCTTCATTCAAGCGGGTCGGGGCGGTATCGGCATGGACGCTCTTCGCGTCACCGGCCCTTGACGGCCTGGTCCGCAGCTCCCTTTGCAAGCGCCAACCTCCCTGGGCCCGCAACCGCAAGCACCAGGAGGCCGCCGGCGATGGCGAGGTCCTTCTCGAGGTGGAGGAGGTGGCTCCGCTCGGAGATATTGCCGTGAAACAGGATAGCAGCCAGGATGGAGAATGCTGCCAGCGCGACCGCCGCTATCCTGGTCTGCCAGCCGACAGCGATCATCGCGCCGCCGCCGAGCTCCAGGGCGATCGCAGCGGGCAGCAGCAGGCCGGGCACGCCGTGGCGATCCATGTATGCGACGGCAGCCTCGTAGCCCCTGAGCTTGCTCCAGCCTTCCAGAATGAAGAGCGCGGCGAGCAGCAGGCGGCCGAGCGCCAGACCGGCTGCCGCAAGAGACGCTGACGATTCGAGTTTCATGCGGTCACGGCCCCAGTCTGTCTTGATGATCCGCGCCGGAGCGATGCCCGCGGCCTTCGTGTTGTCGAAGTGCTGTCCTTCGGAGGCGCGGCGCTTTCCAGGTGCCAGATTTCAGGGGCGTCTGGAACCTGGGGTCTCAGAGGAGCCCAGCGGAGACTCCCTGAAACCTGACGCCTGGCCCCTGCAACCTCGCCTTCAGCCGCGGCCTTCGAAGGGCATCTTTGTCGCCTTGATGTTCATGAACAGCACGTTGGCGTCGAGCGGCAGGCTCGCCATGTAGCGGATGGCCGTGCCGCAGTGGGACACGTCCATCACTGGCTCCGGCTTGATCTCGCCGCTGGCCTGCGGCACGCCCGCCTTCATGCGGCCGCCCAGCGCGGTATCGGCGTTGCCGATGTCGAGCTGGCCGCAGGCGATGTCGAACGGGCGGCCGTCCAGGGCGATGCACTTGGTGAGGCCGGTGATGGCGTGCTTGGTGGCGGTGTAGGGCGCCGAGTTGGGCCGCGGGGCGTGCGCGGAGATCGAGCCATTGTTGATGATACGCCCGCCCCTCGGGCTCTGAGCCTTCATGATGCGGATGGCCTCCTGGGCGCACAGGAACGAGCCCGTCAGGTTCACGTCCACCACGGCCTTCCACTGCTCGTAGGTCAGGTCCTCCATCGGCACCGGCGGGGTGCCCATGCCGGCGTTGTTGAACAGGAGGTCGAGACGGCCGCCGAACGCTTGTCTCACGTCGGCGAACAGGCGCTTGACATCCTCGGGCTTGCCCACGTCAGCGGGGAAGCCCACCATCCTGCCGCCGCCGGGCTTGGCCATCGCCACGGTCTTGTCGAGCTCCGCCTGGCGCCGGCCGGTGATGGCCACGTTCCAGCCGTCGGCCTGCAGCGCCAGCGCCGCTGCCTGACCGATGCCCGTGCCGCCGCCCGTGATCAGCGCCACCTTGCCCTGAGCCATCCTCTCTCTCCTTCTGCCTGAATGGACGTGGCCGCAGCCTAAACCCTTCGGCGGTGCCGATGCCAGGCGCCGGTAGGTGTCGGAGGTGTCAGACCCCCTGGCTTTCGCGCCAGCATCAGTCCTCGAACGGGTCCTTCATCAGGATCGTGTCGTCGCGCTCGGGGCTGGTGGAGAGCAGCGTCACCGGGCACTCGATCAGCTCCTCGATGGTGCGTACGTATTTCACCGCCTGCGCCGGCAGCTCGGTCCAGCTGCGGGCGCCGCGGGTCGATTGGGTCCAGCCCTCGAAGCCCTGGTAGATCGGCTCCAGGCGCGCCTGGGCATTGTGCCCGGCCGGAAGGCGGTCGATGCGCTCCCCGTCGAGCGTATAGCCGACGCAGACCTGCAGCGTCTCGAAGCGGTCGAGCACATCGAGCTTGGTGAGGGCGATGCCGGTGATGCCCGCCGTCTTGACGGTTTGGCGCAGGAGGCAGGCATCGAACCAGCCGCAGCGCCGCTTGCGCCCCGTCACCGTGCCGAACTCGTGGCCGCGCTGCCCAAGCAACTCGCCGGTGGCATCGCTGAGCTCGGTCGGGAACGGCCCGGCGCCCACGCGCGTGGTGTAGGCCTTGGCGATGCCGAGCACGTAGCTCAGCGCGCCGGGGCCCACGCCGGCGCCGATGGCGGCCTGCCCCGCCACGGTGTTGGAGGAGGTGACGAACGGGTAGGTGCCGTGGTCCACATCGAGCAGCGCGCCCTGCGCGCCCTCGAACAGGATGCGTTTTCCCGCGCGGCGCTCGCGGTCGAGGAGATCCCAGGTCACGTCCATGAAGGGGAGGATCTTCGGCGCGATGGCCGTCAGCTCCGCCACCAGCGCATCCTTGTCGATCTCCGGCTGGCCGAGACCGCGCCTGAGCGCGTTGTGGTGCACCAGGATGCGATCGACCTTGGGGCCCAAGGTGCCCAGGTTCTTGAGGTCCTGCACGCGGACGGCACGCCGGCCCACCTTGTCCTCGTAGGCGGGACCGATGCCGCGCCCGGTGGTGCCGATCATGCCCTCGCCGGCCGCCGCCTCGCGCAGCATGTCCAGCTCGCGGTGCAGCGGCAGAATGAGCGTGGCGTTCTCCGCGATGCGCAGGTTCGTCGGGGTCACCTGCACGCCCCGGCTGGCCAGCCTCTCGATCTCGTCGCTGAGCGCCCAGGGATCGAT
>JBAPMW010001057.1:0-3885 GCA_049278815.1 Hyphomicrobiaceae bacterium | reverse complement strand
GGCCTTTCCTTGCTCCCCTCTTCGCGGCCACGCGCAGCATCATCTGCCCATAGATAGCTGTAGCGAATGACCAGACCAGGCTGCGGCGAGGGAAGCGTCACGGCTCGGTTTCATCGACGGCGGTGGCAAGCGCCGCCAGATAGTGCTTTTGTTGCGCCTCGGACGGGACTCTGGCCTCTGCGGCGGCCTTGCGCTCCTTGGCGGTGAGACTGCCAGTCAGGCGAGCCCGCCGCAGGGCCTCTTCCATTTGAGCGAAGCGCTCTGCGGATACGATCACGACATGATCGCGGTCGTGCTTGGTCACGACGACAGGCTCGACCCTCGCCTTATCGATCATCGAGCCGAGCTTCTGGTGCAGCTCCACGGAGGTCACACGCATATCCGTCATACTCGCTTACTTTCCATTACACCCATAATATCCATTTTTTGCGGGAGTTGCAAGGCCACCGGTTTGCGCCACCTAATGTGTTGCGTTTGTCCGCGAACACCGGTTCTTGCTGGAAAGGTCGTATATCCGCTCCGGTTCGGGGATGAGAGAGCAACATCTCGCGCTCCTAGTCCCTTTTCCACGCCGGCACGTTCAGCATTTCTGCGAGCCCACCCGCTCGCTCGACGAACGCCGCCACCGCCGCGGCGCCATCCCCGGTCTTGAGGTTGGTGAACACGAACGGGCGGTCGCCGCGCATGCGCTTGGCATCGGCCTCCATCACCTCCAGCGAGGCGCCGACGTGCGGGGCCAGATCCGTCTTGTTGATGACGAGCAGGTCGGAGCGGGTGATGCCGGGGCCGCCCTTCCTGGGAATCTTCTCGCCCTGGGCCACGTCGATGACGTAGATGGTGAGATCGGCGAGCTCGGGGCTGAAGGTGGCGGCGAGGTTGTCACCGCCCGACTCGATCAGGATCACGTCGAGCGCGGGGAACCTGGCGCTCATCTCCGCCACCGCCGCCAGGTTGATGGAGGCGTCCTCGCGGATCGCCGTGTGCGGGCAGCCGCCGGTCTCCACGCCCATGATGCGCGCCTGCGGCAGCGCACCGGCGCGGGTGAGGATCAGCGCGTCCTCCTTCGTATAGATGTCGTTGGTGATAGCGCAGACCTCGTAGCGGTCGCGGAAGGCCTTGCACAGCGCCTCCATCAGCGCCGTCTTGCCCGACCCGACCGGGCCGCCGATGCCGACCCGCAGGGGACCGTTGGGGGATTTGGTCATGCGTCCTCTGCCGCCTACTGCCTATTGCCTATTGCCCTGGGGTCAGACCCGCAGGGTCTGACCCCTACGACCGGAACAGCCGCGTATACTGCGTCTCGTGCCGCATCGACGCAATATCCGCCATGACGGCGGCGCCGCCGAGGTCGTCGAGGCTCGCGATGAGGGCGCCGGCCACGAGCGGCGGGATCAGCCGCTCCAGCCGCGCCAGCACGCGCAGGCCGTCGGTCTGGCCCAGGGGGATGAGCCGCACGCCGGCCGAGACCAGGTTGGCGGCGAAGGCCTGCACGAAGGCCTGCGTTGTGGGCGCCAGCGGCAAGCCATGGGCCGCGGCGCTGGCACCGACGGCGACGGGATAGGCGATATAGGGGGCGACTGCGGCAAGGCGCTCCAGGGCAGGCGCCGGCCACACGGCCTGCGTTGCGCTCAGGAACGCCGCACCCTGGGCCAGCGTCTCCAGGCGCCGCTCCGCCGACGGTACGAACGCCGTGGCCAGCTCCGCGACCTCGGCCAGCCGGCGCTCGTCGCCATCGATCGCCGCACGCCAGGTCTCGCCAAGGAGGATGGCATCCGACCGCCCGGCGCCGTGCTTCAGGATATCCTCGATCCAATCGCCCAGCGTCGCCGCGTCGCGCACCTTGCCCGCCTCGACCGTCCACTCCAGCCCGTGCGAGTAGCTGAACCCGCCCACCGGATAAGCCGGCGACAGCCAGATCATCAGGCGCGAGAGAGGTGTCAGACCCCCCGGGGCTGACACCTCCGCGGCGCCGGCCGGTACGGGCACCTCGCGCTTCTCATACGCGTCGTCATTCCCGCGAAGGCGGGAACCCATGCACCTGTCAACGCGCTCGTGGTCAGGTGGCCTGGGTCCCCGCCTGCGCGGGGATGACGGTGTGCTTTGGTCTGACGACATCGGCTTCAGTGGTCGTGGTGATGGCTGTGGCCATCGCCATGCTGATGGTGCCCATGGCTGTGGCCCTGCACCGCGCCCTGACCATAGGCCCCGCCCTCGGGGTTGAACGGCCGCTCGACGGCGCGCACCTCCGCACCTAAGCCGCGGGCCATGTCGGCGATGACGTGATCCTCGCGGATGTACACCACGCGGGCGCCGATCTCGGTGGCGAGGTGGCGGTTGCCGAGATGCCAGGCGATGCGGGCGAGCGCGCGCTCGTCACGGCAGGCGATCTCCAGCAGCCGCTCCGGCGCCGCCTCTACGGCGACGATACGGCCGTCCTCAAGGCGGAGGCCGTCGCCGGCAGCCAGCACCGGAGTCTTGGCGAGGTCGAGCAGGAAGGCGAGGCCGCCCGCCCCGGTCAGGGCGATGCGACGGCGCGTACGGCGGTCGTAGTCGAGGCGCACGACATCGGCGGGCCTGGCGTTCCAAAGGCCGGCGCGGACGATCTGTGTGGCTCTCAACACGGGCGCACTCCAGCAGAACGCGCACGCCCGGATTCCCCTCCCCCTTGTGGGGAGGGGTTAGGGGTGGGGGGACTCCCGACCTTCGACGTTCTGCAATCCCCCCCACCCTGTCCCTCCCCCACAAGGGGGGAGGGGACGCCGAACGCGAGGTCGGCGCTAGTTGTGGGCGAAATGGCGGTGTGACGGATCATGTCGTTAGAATAGCGCGGATTGCCTCAGAACAGGAAGTATCGCTGCGCCATCGGCAGCACCTTGGCGGGCTCGCAGGTGAGGAGCTCGCCGTCGGCGCGCACCTCGTAGGTCTCGGCGTCCACCTCGATGTCGGGTGTGGCGTCGTTCAGCACCATGGACTTCTTGGAGATGCCACCGCGCGTGTTCCGCACCGGCAGCAGCTTCTTCGCCACCTGAAGCCGCTGCCCCAGGTAGCCGTCGACGGCGGCCTGGCTCACGAACGTCACGGCCGACGAGGCGACGGCTCGTCCGAAGGCGCCGAACATGGGCCGGTAATGCACAGGCTGCGGCGTCGGGATGGAGGCGTTGGGGTCGCCCATCGGCGCGGCCGCGATGCTGCCGCCGAGGATCACCATATCGGGCTTCACACCGAAGAACGCCGGGCTCCACAGCACCAGGTCGGCGCGCTTGCCCACCTCCAGCGAGCCCAGCTCGTGCGCCACGCCGTGGGCGATGGCCGGGTTGATGGTGTACTTGGCGATGTAGCGCCGGACGCGGAAGTTGTCGTTGCCGGGCGCGTCCTCCTTGAGACTCCCCCGCTGCACCTTCATCTTGTGCGCGGTCTGCCAGGTGCGGATGATCACCTCGCCGACGCGGCCCATGGCCTGGCTGTCGGAGGAGATCATGGAGAGCGCGCCGATATCGTGCAGGATGTCCTCCGCCGCAATGGTCTCGCGCCGGATGCGGCTCTCGGCGAAGGCGATATCCTCCGGGATGTTGGCGTCCAGGTGGTGGCACACCATGAGCATGTCCAGATGCTCCTCCAGCGTGTTCACCGTGAAGGGACGCGTCGGGTTGGTCGAGGAGGGCAGCACGTTCCTGAGGCCCGCCACCTTGATGATGTCGGGCGCGTGCCCGCCGCCGGCACCCTCGGTGTGGAAGGCGTGGATGGTGCGGCCCTTGAAGGCGGCGATGGTGTCCTCCACGAAGCCCGACTCGTTCAGCGTATCGGTGTGGATCATGACCTGCACGTCGTAGTCGTCCCCGACCGACAGCGCGCAGTCAATTGCGGCCGGCGTGGTGCCCCAGTCCT
>JBAPMW010001056.1:0-12361 GCA_049278815.1 Hyphomicrobiaceae bacterium | reverse complement strand
CCCATGATGGTATCGAACGTGGCGGTGCGGAAATACTGGGCGAGCTTCTCGTCGTTCGTGCCGCCCGCACCCTTGATCGCCTGCTCGATCAGCTGCGCGTAGGCGTAGCCCCAGGTGCCGAGGTAGTAGCCCAAGGGATCGACACCCTCCGCGCCGGCGCGCGCCTGGTACTTGGCGAGGAACTCGTTGACGCCGGGGAACTCCATGGTCTTCGACGGCACCCACGTCTCGTAGTTGGTGATGCCGTTGAGCTTGGAGCCGAGCCGCTGCTTGATCGCGGTGGCCTGGACCCCCACCATGGCGCCGCCCACGATCTTGGCCTTGAAGCCTATCTCGCTGATGGCATTGACGATCCCCACCGAGTCGAGCGGGTAGGAGCAGAACACGGCGATGTCGGGGTTGGTGGCCTGGATGGCGCGGACGATCGGCGCGAAGTCGGTCGTCGACGGCGGATAGTTCTTATCGTAGACGATCTTGAGGCCTGCCTTCTTGGCGTTCTGGCGGGCGCCCTCGCAGACGTTGCGCCCGAACTCGGCGTCGGCGGCGGCCAGCGACACCGTCTGCGGCTTCGGGCTCTGGGCCAACGCGACATCGAAGAACGGCTTGGTGAATGCGGGCTTGGGATCGGGCCCCGTCGGGATGAACGAGAAGTACTTGTCGTACTTGAACTCGCTGTTGACGCCGGTGCCGAACAGCGAGGTCAGCACCTTCTTCCTCTGGATGGCGACCGGCAAGGCGGGCGCGATCATGCCGGTGGCGTAGCCGGCCACGATCATGTCGACCTTGTCCACATCGAGCAGCTTGGCGTAGAGGCCGGGCACCGTGGAGCCGTTGCTCTGGTCATCGTAGTAGACGAGCTTGACCTTGCGCCCGACCAGGCCGCCCTTGGCGTTGACGTCCTCCTCCCAGATCTTCATGCCGAGCAGCGCCGACTTGCCGTTGGCGGCGAGCGGCCCAGTCAGCGACATGCCGAAGCCGATCTTGATGGGCTCCTGAGCCATTGCGGGCGTGACGGCGAGCGCCGCCGCCGCCAAAGTGACTGCACCGGCGGCGATGCACCGGATACTGTAGAAGCCGAGTCGAGCGGGCATTGCGTCTGTCCTCCTCCTGCACCATTCGTATTGCTTGAAAAGCAAGGCATTTCCTGCCGGCGCTTTTTTCTTGCCACCAGTCAAAGAGCAAAGCCAGCGGCAAACCAGACGCTAGCGGCAAGCCAAGCCTGGCGCAACGCGCGGAGCGACATCCCCACGCATCGCCATCGGTCGAGGGATGCGTCCCACGACCTCCTCTATTCCGGGAGGCTGATTCAGAGAGGCTGGAACCGCCGGAGCGGCGCGGCAAGCGCGGCCCGCTCCGGCGCAGGCGCCCAATCACAAGTTGTGCTGGTAGGCCGCCGGAACCCAGCGATAGCTCGTGCTCGACCTCTCCACCCAGCCGACCGACGGGAACGGCATGTGATAGCCGACGACCGGGATCCGGTCGGACGACACCATGGCGAGCACGCGCCTGCGGGTCGCTGCGCCGGCCTCCTTGTCGTGGTCGAACCCGACGTGCCAGTCCGGCTGCTGGATGGAGAACACGTAGTGGTTGGCCACGTCCACCCAGTTCAGGAGCCGCTGCCCGCCGCTCTCAATGTGGAAGGCCATCATGCCCGGCGAATGCCCGAAGGCGGGAATGGCCCGGATGCCCGGCACCACCTCGCCTTCGCCCTTGAGGAAGGTCGCCTTCTCGCCGAACGGCACGGCGACCTTCATGAACTGCTCGCGGTTGGCCTTGCGCGCGTCGGAAATGCCCTCGCCCTTGCGCCAGTATTCGAACTCGACCTCGCCGAACACGTAGCGCGCTTTGGGAAAAGTCGGGGTGCCACCCGCGCCCTCCATCAGCCCGCCGATGTGATCGGGGTGGCCGTGCGTGATGACGACCACGTCGATCTGCTCGGGCTTGTAGCCCGCCGCCACCAGCAGCTCGGGCAGCTTGCCTGCGGTCGGCATCCGCGCCTTGCCGTTCCCGGTGTCGAACAGCACCAGCTCCTTCCCGGTGTTCACCAGCGTATTGACGTAGGGGTTCTCCATCCGGGGCGGCAGGTTGTTGGCGCGCGCAAGGGCCTGCACAGCCTCGGCCGACTGATTGTTGCCGAAGGTCGGATGCGCATTGCCCTGGACGTAGCCGTCCAGGATGTTCGTCACCTCGAAGCTGCCGAGCTTGAAGCGGTAGATGCTTGGCCGCGATACGCCGAGCATCGGCGCCGCTGCTTGTGCCAGCGTCGGCAGAGCGCCCGCGGTTGCAAACAGGGCCGCGCCGCCGCCCAGCTTGAGGGCGTCGCGTCGCGTATGCGTGCGTCGGTGGTGTGGCATGTCGTCCTCCCTGCAATCGTTTTGGTTGCATCTTTGCCCGTTGCGCCGTTTCGCTGCGCCAGGTGCGCGGCTCGCGCGCAACGCGCAACGACACTACCCCACAGGGGCAGCAGTGCAATCCACGTCTTAGAGAGGACGGCCGTTTCCTACGTCCAGCAGTTTATGCCGAGGCCGGGTGGGTCCTGGTTAGGCCCGCCGTCACTGTCGGTGCAGGCCTTGGGCCTGCCAAAGTCCGGCCCCCCCTGCCCGCCGGGCGGGCGGCAGCGCACGCCGGCCTCCGGCGGATCCTGGTTGCGGCCCAGGTCGTTGTCGGTGCAGCCGGATGGCGGCCCGCCGCACCCTTGGCCGTAGCCTCCCGGGTCCTGATTGGGGCCGGAGTCGTTGTCGGTGCAGCCACGCTGCGCCGCGGCGGAGCCGGCCCCGGCGACGATGGCTGCAGCAGCGCCGAGACCCACGCCCAGCGCCCCCAGAAGCGTACGGCGGGTCATGGAGCGCCGCGAGGATATATCGTTGTCGGTGAGAGTGCGGGGCGTGGCGGAAAACTTCTTGTCCATATTGAAAACTCCAAAGGGAGAGCAGCGCTGCTTAAGGCGTACCCCAGCAACCGAGCGACTTCAAGATTGTCGCCCACCCACGGCATGCGCGAGTGCGGGATTCTTCCACCGGCTACGCCAAGTATCCGCCCTCCCCTCCGGGCCGACGATGGGCAGGGGGAGGGAGAAAGGGTGCTGCGGGACGGGCGATAGAGCATCGGGGCGCCCGGATCGAGCGCCCCGGAGACGAGCGTCAGTTCCCAAACAGACCTGAGAAGAGGTCTTCCTGCGCCTGCTTCTGGTAGCGCTTCGGACCGCGGGCCTCCTTCTTTGTGGGCGCCACCGTGTCCTGCCCGGCAACATCGAGGCTCTGCACTGATTCCAGCGGCAGCGGCCGTCCGGACAGCGCGGCGGCCACCCGCCGGTCGTGGCCGTAGAGGTCGGAGAAAGAGCTCACCGTTCCGTCCTCCGAGGCCACCGTGGTGAAGTAGGTGATATGCACCGGGATCTTCTTGTTGAGGGTGACGTCGACATTGCCGCCCCTGGCCATCAATTCGCGCACGCGCGCCGCCGGCCAGCCCTTGTCCTCCTCCAGAAGCACCTCGGCGAAGCGGCCGGGGTCCTGCACGCGCACGCAACCGTGGCTGAAGGCGCGCACGGTATTGTTGAACAGCTCGCGCATGGGCGTGTCGTGCATATAAATGTCGTGCTTGTTGGGGAAGCGGAACTTCACCGCGCCCAGCGCATTGCCCGGTCCGGCCGCCTGGATGAAGGCGTACTTGCGGATGTCCACCGCGCCCCAGTCGATCTGGCTCGCATCGACCACCCTGCCCTTGTAGACCACGCGCATGTTCTGCCGATCAAGAATGCTCGTGTCCGTGACAGGCCCGAAGCCGAACAGGCCGCCCTCATAGGACGACCGCAACTTCGGAAGCAGCTCCTTGACCTTGATGGAATCCGGCACGCCCCATTCGGGCCCGAACACGACGTAGCGCATGCTGGCCGAGAAGATCGTCGTCTGTGTCTGCGGCCGGCCGACGATGATCTTGGCCTGGTGGACCAGCCGGCCATTCTTGACGACCCGTGTCAGAAACTCCGGCACGTTGTCCCAGACATAAAACTCGCCGATGTCCTCGGGCATCCAGCGCCAGCGCTCCATGTTGACGATCAGGCGCTGCTCGTCGGTACCGTAGAGCTTCGACTTGCCCGACGACCCGTTGAGCGCGCCGCGCGTGCCGGCGCCGACCACGCCGTCGTCGCGCAAGCCGCCCTTGCGCTGGTAAGCCTTGACGGCCTGCAGCACGTCCTCATCGAATACGTTCTCCAAGCCGGGCGTTGCGGCAACCTTGAGGCGCTTGCGCAGCAGCGCCACGTCAGGGTGCTCGACGCCCAGCTTCAGCACCGGCCCTCTGGAAGGCACCTGCACGCGGGTCTCGGCCTCCTGTGCACCCATGCCCGTTCCAGCCCGTGCCTTGAGCAAGGCCTGGCGCAGCAGCTCGAACTGCGGATGCTTCGGATGCAGGGCGCGCAGATAGCTGCCCGGCGTCTCCAGCCCCGCCACCGTCTCAAGCACAACCTTGGGGTCGCGCAGGCTCAACTTCTGGTCGATGTTGCGGCTCACCTGCGAGGGCTCAAGCCGGCCGCCGCGGGCGTAGCGGGCGTACTTCAGCACGGCGACGCTGAGCTTGATCTCGGTGTCCGCGAGCGCCGCAGTCGACGTTACGTCGCCGGCACTCGGCAGGGCGAAGGCCTTTGCTTCAAGCCCCCACTCGTCGGCCCGGGCGATTTCCGCCATGACGTGGCGCGCCCGGTCGGTGAAGTCTGCCCCTGCCACCCAGACAGGCGTCTTCCTGTCGGCATAGAACGCCGTCAGCGCGGTGCGCTCGGCGGCCGTGGTGTCGGCCAGCTTCGCCGCAGCAAGGCGCTCACGGACATCGACAATCACCGGGTCGACCGGATCGACTGCGGCCGTTGCCGGTTCCGCGGGCGCGGACGGCGGAGCTGCCACGGACGGCGGAGCTGCCTCCGGCGGCGCCATCCCGGCGGACGGAACCTCGGGCGGCGCCGTTCTGGCGGACGGCGCCTCAGTCGCCAGCTTCTCGGTCGCCTTCGCCTCCTCCCGGTCGGCCTCCTCCTGCGGCGAGGGCGGATTGCCGGGCTCCGCAAACTGCGTCGTCTCCGGCTCCGACTTCTCAGCCGCCGGCGACTGGCGTTGGTCGTCATCGCCTTGGGCCGATTGGGCGCCCACGCGCGCGACCGCAACAACAGCCAGGGCGGCTGCAAGGCTAAGGCGGGCAGCCAGTGAGGTATTTCTAAGCATTGAGGGCACTCTCCAGGATGCGCGCAAACTTAACCGCCACCGCCACCCCTGACCAGCAGACACGACCCGGCGCTCGGCCGGATGGTAGCTCAGTCTGGCAATTGGGCAACATCCGGGCTTTTACGGGTGACAGCGTCCGTCTGGCTCATTCTTGGCCGGAGCACATTAACGGCGTGCCATTGTGGCGACTTTTGTGCCGCCTTGCGTCGCCCGCCGGCCCCATTTCGGAGGCGCCGGCCCGCGTCGGGAGGTTCACGGGCATGTGAAGGCAGCCGCGTTGCGCACCCTGCCGGTCCGGCTAGGCTCACCGGCGGCGGACCCAACTTGACGAGGACACCCGACATGCTCGTGACGCGACGATACGCCGTGACGGCGGTGGCCGCATCGGCCCTGACGACCGGCGCCCCTTGGGTGAACCCCCGGGTGATCCCCGGGGTGCCCTCCGAGGCGCGCGCCGCGCCAGCCCAACCCGGAGCGCCGGCCCCCGCGTTCACGGGCACCGACACCAAAGGCGTCCAGCACGCGCTGGCAGCATACCGGGGCAAGACCGTGGTGCTGGAGTGGACCAACCACGAGTGCCCCTACACGGTTAAGCACTATGCGACAGGCAACATGCAGGCGCTGCAGAACGCGGCAACCGGCTCGGGCGCGATCTGGCTCACGGTAGTCTCGTCCAGACCCGGCACGCAGGGCTACGTCGATGCCGATGCGGCGGACGGCCTGACCGCCAGCCGCAGTGCCAAGCCCTCGGCCGTCCTGCTCGACCCGGCCGGTCAGATCGGCCGCCTCTACGACGCCCGCACGACACCGCACATGTTCGTCATCGATGGGGCGGGCACGCTGGTCTACATGGGCGCCATCGATGACCGCCCCACGGCCAGTCATGCCAGCGTGCGCGGCGCCCGAAACTATGTGCGCGAGGCGTTGGATGCCCTCGCCGCCGGCCGCCCGATTGCCGTGGCCTCAACGCGCCCGTACGGCTGCTCGGTCAAATACTGACGCAGACCGCACGTCTCGCAATCCGCGCTGCCATAGCCCGCGGCTGCCAGCCCAATCCGCAACCCAACCGGAGCGCGCATGGCTGCAGGTATTGCGTGCTGCCGTCTCAGGACGATGCGTCGCACTCCACCTTCCTGCTGCATCGCCAAGACCGCCTGCCGCAGCGCCATCTTCGCGCCGCTATGGCGCATATGGCTTCCCGTCGCCGCGGGGTTTGGCGATGGCACGTAACGGATCTGTCCGAACCGCCCCGTTCAACCTGCGCAACTGTAGACGGAGGACACAACGATGCGAACTCTTGGGGCGATTGCCGCTGCTCTGCTCTGCGCCGGGCTCATTGCCCCGGATGCCCAGGCGCAGCGGGGAGACCGCGACCGCAAATGGGTCGATCTCGGCTGCAAGGAGGTCAATTTCCTCGGTGCCGACCGCGACGTCATCCACGTGGGCCGGCGGGAGGGGCGCTTCAAGGCGATCCGGCTGGAGGCCAGAGGCAACGACGTGGAGATGCTCGACCTCAAGGTGATCTACGCCAACGGCGCTCCCGACGACATCCGGGTGCGGTCGCTGATCAAGCAGGGGACGCGGACCGGCCGGCTCGATCTCCGAGGCCGCCAGCGCGCTATCCACCAGATCGAGATGGTGTACCGCAAGCCCCTCAACTTCCGGGGGAAGGCGACGGTGTGCGTTGAGGGGCTCGACTGACGCCCTGCGTGCGCCGGGCATTCCCAAGGGAATGGCCGTCGCGGCCCTCATTACCAGGCGCATCGGGCATCGGGCTTGCCGTCGGCTCGTCCTTCAGGCAGGCCCCGCGCCCGCTGCGCAGAATTGACAACGACCTGGCCGGGTCGCCCTGGCCGGGTTGCCCTCGACAGCCGGTCCGTCCCGACGCGCGTCTGGACGGGGCGGCTCGGCGGCACTCCGCGTGAACGCGCGTTCATCCCTGGTTCATCCCTGGTTCATCCCTGGGCCCCGCCGACGGTTTCCCTTCGCGGCTGCGTTCAGGAGCCAGAAGCCCGCCTGCGCCGTTCTCGCGCTTCATCGGTCGGAGCTTCACCAGGTGGGGGCCCGGGCACCCAATGCAGAACGATAGCGACCGAGCGCCCCGCCGGTAAAAGGATTGTACATGGCCAAGCTGCTCAAGCGGGCATTCACCCTGATCGTCGTGGCGGCCGTGGCCGGCGTCGTCATCTATGTCTCGCTGCTCCCCGCCGTGCAGAGGCAGCTTACCGGCCGGCGCGCCAAGCAGGGCGGCGGCCCCGTGCCGGTCATGGTGGCGGCAGCGCAGCACGGCAACGTGCCGATCTACCTCGAAGGCGTCGGCACCGCCAAGGCGCGCAACACCGTGACGGTGCGCCCGCAGGTTGACGGACGCATCCTGAGCATCAACTTCAAGGAAGGCCGGGACGTGAAGCGCGGCGACGTGCTGGCCAAGATCGATCCGTCGACATACGACGCGCAGCTGGCGCAGGCCGTGGCCAAGAAGGTGCTGGACGAGACCGAGCTTACCAACGCCAGGCGCGACCTGGAGCGCTACACCAAGCTCGGCGCCAACATCATCGCCCAGAAGACCATCGACACCCAGGATGCGCTGGTGCGCAAGCTCACCGCGCAGCTGAAGCTCGACGACGCGGGCATCGCCAACGCCAGGGCGATCCTGGCCTACACCACCATCGTCGCGCCGATCGATGGCCGCACCGGCATCCGCATGGTGGACGAAGGCAACCTGGTGCGGGCGAGCGACGCCGGCATCGTCGTCATCACCGAGCTGCGGCCCGTGAGCGTGCTGTTCACCCTGCCGCAGCAGCAGCTGCCGAAGGTTCAGCAGGCCCAGGCCAAGGGCGTGCTGGCGGTGGAGGCGCTCGACGTCGACGGCAAATCCGTCCTCGACCGCGGTACGCTGCAGGTGGTGGACAATCAGGTCGACCCGTCCACCGGCACCATCAGAATGAAGGCGGAGTTTCCCAATGCCGACCTGCAGCTGTGGCCCGGGCAGTTCGTCAACGTGCGGCTGCTGGTGGACACGCTCGACCAGGTGGTCGTGATCCCGACGCCGGCCGTCCAGCGAGGGCCCAGCGGCGCCTTCGCCTACGTCCTCAAGGCCGACGATCGCGTCACCGTCCGCCCCATCACGGTCGCGCACCAGCTCGAGACGCAGGCCGTGATCGCCCGCGGCATCTCGGCCGGCGACAAGGTGGTCACCACCGGCTTCTCGCGTCTCAAGGAAGGCGCGAGCGTCTCAGTGGCGGCGCCGGAGGAGCATCCGGGCGCACCTGAAGGCCCCGCCGCCGCCCCCGCCGAGAAGGCCCGGCCGCGCACCGCCGCCATCCGGGCTGCCTGCGGCGACGACATCCAGAAGCACTGCCCCGGCGCCGAGCGCGGCAAGGACATCCGCGCCTGCCTGCAGGCCAACGCCGCACAACTCTCGGAGACGTGCAAGGCGGCATCCAAGGGTATCGCCGCGCCGCGCACGGAGAGCGACGCCGACGGGCGGAAAGGCCCGATGCGCAAGGCGGACGCCAAGGAATGAGCGCCCGATGAGCGTCCCCCGATGAGCGTCCAATGAGCGTCTCTGGCCCCTTCATCGCCCGGCCGATCGCCACGGCGCTGCTCACCATCGCGGTCACGCTGGGTGGGTTGCTCGGCTACTGGCACCTGTCCGTGTCGTCGCTGCCGCAGGTGGATTTCCCCACCATCCAGATCACGACGCAGCTGCCGGGCGCCAACCCCGAGACCATGGCCAACCTGGTGACGGCACCGCTGGAGCGCCAGCTCGGGCAGATCCCGGCGCTCACGTCGATGGCGTCCACCTCGTCGTCCGGCATCAGCCAGATCACGCTCCAGTTCAGCCTCAGCCGCGACATCGACGCCGCCGCCCAGGACGTGCAGGCCGCCATCAACGCCGCCGGCTCAACGCTGCCGAAGACGCTCCCCTATCCGCCCACCTACGCCAAGCTGAATCCGGCGGATGCCCCCATCGTCACGCTGGCGCTCACCTCCGAGACCCTGCCCCTGCGCACGCTCTCCGACCTCGCGGATACGCTGATCTCGCAGCGGCTGGCCTCCGTGTCCGGCGTCGGCCACGTCTCGGTGCAGGGCGGTATCAAGCCCGCGGTGCGCATCCAGGCCGACCTCGCGCGGCTCGCCTCCTACGGGCTCAGCATGGCCGACCTGCGCAAGGCCATCGGCGAGGCGAACGTCTCCGGGCCCAAGGGCTCGCTCGACGGCAGATACCAGTTCTACACCATCTCCTCCAACGACCAGATCACCGACGCCGAGGCCTACAAGGAGGTGATCGTCGCCTACCGCAACAATGCGCCCGTTCTGCTCAAGGACGTGGCCCAGGTGGTGGACGGCCTGGAGAACACCAAGGTGGGCGGCTGGTTTCAGCATACGCCGGCGGTCATCCTCGACGTGCACCGCCAGCCCGGCGCCAACGTCATCGAGACCGTTGAGCGCATCAAGACCGAGCTGCCGCGCATCGAGCGCTCCATGCCGAGCGGGGTGAAGCTCACCGTCGTCAGCGACCGCACCGCCACCATCACGGCCTCCATCCACGACGTGCAGTTCACCCTGGTGCTCAGCGTGGCGCTGGTGGTGCTGGTGGTGCTCCTGTTCCTGCGCACCCTGCGCGCCACTGTCATCGCCGGCATCACCCTGCCGGTATCGCTGATCGCCACCTTCGGCGTGATGTGGTTCTGCGATTTCTCGCTCAATAACCTGTCGCTGATGGCGCTGACCATCGGCACCGGCTTTGTCGTCGACGACGCCATCGTCATGATCGAGAACATCGTGCGCCACCTGGAGAAGGGCGTGCGCCCGCTCGAGGCGGCGCTGAACGGCGCGCGCGAGATCGGCTTCACGGTGATCTCGCTCACCCTGTCGCTGATCGCCGTGTTTATTCCTCTCCTGTTCATGAGCGGCCTCGTCGGCCGCATGTTCCGCGAGTTCGCCCTGACGCTCGCCATCGCCGTCGTGATCTCGGCCGTCGTCTCGCTGACGCTGACGCCGATGCTGTGCTCGCGCCTGCTGCGGCACCAGGGCGAGGGCCGGCAGGGCTTCATCGCACGCTTCTTCAACGGCGCGATGGACCTGGTCGTTCGCGGCTACCACAGGACCCTCGTCTGGGTGCTGCGCCACGAGCGCGCGACGCTCATCGTGACCCTCGCGACGGTGCTCGTCACCGTCGGTCTCTATCTCTTCATCCCCAAGGGCTTCCTGCCGCTGCAGGACACCGGGCTCATCACCGCCGTCATGGAGGCGGGCCCCGCGGTGTCGTTCGCCGAGATGGAGCGGCTGCAGAAGGACATCGGCGACAGGATCGCCAAGGACCCCGACGTGGAGGGCGTGGTCTCCGTGGTGGGCGTGAGCACCCTCAACCCCACGCCCAACACCGGCAACCTGAAGGTCACGCTCAAGCCGCGCGCCGTCCGCAAGGCGCATGTCTCGGCCATCATCCCGCGCCTGCAGCAGGCAGTCTCCGGTGTGCCGGGCATGACGGTCTACTTCCAGCCGGTGCAGGACGTGCAGATCGGCACGCGCGCAAGCCGCGCGCAGTTCCAGTACACGCTGGTGGGCAGCAAGACCGAGGAGGTCGCGCTGTGGGCCGCCAGGCTGGTCGAGAAGCTGCGCAGCGCCGACGCACTGCGCGAGGTGGTGTCGGAGGCCCAGGACGGGGGCCTGCGCGCCTTCGTCAAGGTGGACCGCGACACCGCCGGCCGCCTCGGCGTCTCGATGCAGGCCGTCAACGACGCCCTCAACGACGCCTTCGGCCAGCGCCAGATCTCCACCATCTACGCCCAGGCCAACCAGTACCGCGTGGTGCTGGAGGCCATGGACCGGTACCAGAGCGATCCGGCGGCGCTGGCGCGCGTGTTCGTTCCTTCCGTCAGCGGCGCCCAGGTGCCGCTCAGCGCCGTGGCCAGCATCGAGCGCCGCACCGCACCGCTCGTCATCCAGCACCAGGACCAGTTCCCGGCCGTCACCATCAGCTTCAACCTGGCGCCCGGCGCCTCGCTCAGCGACGCCGTCGACATCATCGCCGCGGCCGAGCACGAGATCGAGATGCCGTCCGCCGTCTCCGGCGTGTTCTCGGGCGACGCCCTGGAGTTCACGCGCTCGCTCGCCACCCAGCCGTGGCTGATCCTGGCAGCGGTCATAACGATCTACATCGTGCTGGGCGTGCTCTACGAGAGCTTCGTGCACCCCTTCACCATCCTCACCACGCTGCCCTCGGCCGGCATCGGTGCGCTGCTGGCGCTGATATACATGGGCATGGACTTCTCCTTCGTCGGGCTGATCGGCATCGTGCTGCTGATGGGCATCGTCAAGAAGAACGCGATCCTGATGATCGACTTCGCGCTCGACGCCGAGCGCAGCCGCGGCCTCTCCCCACGCGAATCGATCCTGGAGGCCTCGCTGCTGCGCTTCCGCCCGATCATGATGACGACGCTGGCCGCGCTGTTCGGCGCGCTGCCGCTGGCCCTGGAGGCGGGCACTGGCTCGGAGCTGAGGAACCCGCTCGGCGTCGCCATCGTCGGCGGGCTGCTCCTGAGCCAGCTGCTCACCCTCTACACCACGCCCGTCATCTACCTCGCCATGGAGCGCCTGCGCGCCCGCCTGGCGCCCGGCGCGGCGGCAAGCGGCGGCGAGCTCCCCGCACCCAAGCCGGCGGAGTAGCGGCCAGGCCTCATGACCTTCTCCCAGCCCTTCATCGAGCGCCCGATCGGCACCACGCTGCTGGCCCTCGGCGTGTTTCTCGCCGGCGTGGTGGCCTATTTCAACCTGCCGGTCGCCTCCCTCCCGGCGCTGGAGATCCCCACCATCCGGGTGACGGCAAGCCTGCCCGGCGCCGACGCGGAGACCATGGCAGGGCGCGTGGCGGCGCCCCTGGAGCGGCGCCTCGGCGAGATTCCGGGCGTCGACGAGCTCACCTCCGTCAACTCCATCGGCTCCTCACGCATCACCGTCCGGTTCAGCCCATCGCGCAGCATCGTCGGCGCCGCCCAGGACGTGCAGGCCGCTATCAACGCAGCCGCCGCCGACCTGCCGGCCGACATGCCGTCGCTGCCGAGCTTCAAAAAGTCGAACCCGGCCGCCTCGCCGATCCTGATCCTCGCGCTCACGTCGAAGACGATTCCCGCAAGCCAGATCTACGA
>JBAPMW010001055.1:0-4088 GCA_049278815.1 Hyphomicrobiaceae bacterium | reverse complement strand
CCACCAGGGCCGCCGCCGCGCCGGCGGCGAAGGCAGCCGGCACGAAGTCGTGCCCGTCGCGCTCCGCCTTCAGCGCCACGAACACGTCGCCGGGCTGCAGCGTGCGCGTATCGATGGAGAAGCCGGTGACGGCAACCGCCGGCGCGCCCTCGGCGCGGGCACCCGCCGCGGCCACCAGCTCGTCCCACTGCCACAGCGGCTCCGTCATGCGACCTTCGGCTCCGTCAGCAGGCTGCGAACGACCTCGTGGTCGGAGAACGGGATCACCCTGTCGCCGACGATCTGGCCGGTCTCATGGCCCTTGCCGGCCACCAGCAGCACATCCCCCGCGCCCAGCAGCCGCGCTCCGGCCGCGATGGCCTCGGCACGGTCGCCGATCTCCCGCGCCGCCGGCGCCCCGGCCAGGATGGCGGCGCGGATCGCCTCAGGCCTCTCGCTGCGCGGATTGTCGTCGGTGACGATCACCGTATCCGCGAGCGAGGCGGCGATCCGCCCCATGATCGGCCGCTTGGCCCTGTCGCGGTCGCCGCCGCAGCCGAGCACGCAGACGAGCTTGCCCGGCGCGAACGGCCGCAGCGCCTTCAGCGCCGCGGCCAGTGCGTCGGGCTTGTGGGCATAGTCGATCACCGCCAGGCCGCCGCCCACCATCCCCATCACCTCCAGCCGGCCCTTGACACCCTCCAGCCGCTCAAGCGCCGGCAGGACGCGGTCCGCCGCCTCTCCGCCCGCGATGGCGAGGCCGGCCGCGAGCAGCGCGTTGCCCGCCTGATACGCCCCGAGCAGCGGCAGCAGGATGTCGGCCGCGCCGCCGGCGTGGCGCACGCGCAGGCGCTGGGCGAACCGCTCCGGCTCCAGACTTTCCAGCGCCAGCGTCTCGCCGGCCCTGCCGACCGTCATGACGGTGCGCCCGGCCCGGCGGGTGACCGCGGTCACCTCGCCCGCCAGCTCGCTGTCGGCGTTGACGACGGCGATGCCGTCCGGCGGCAGCACCTCGCAGAAGAGGCGGAGCTTGGCGGCCAGATAGGCCTCAACGCTCGGGTGATAGTCGAGATGGTCGTGGCCGAGATTGGTGAACGCCGCGGCCTTCAGCCTGAGGCCGTCCACCCGGTGCTGGTCGAGGCCGTGCGAGGAGGCCTCCAGCGTCAGATGGGTGATGCCGCCCGCCGCCAGCTCTGCCAGGGTCCGGTGCAGCGTCACCGGATCGGGGCTCGTCAGGCTGCCGTAGCGGCGCTCGCCGGGCGCAGTCAGTCCGATGGTGCCGAGCGAGGCCGCCTTGTGCCCCAGGCCGGCGAAAATCTGGCGCGCGAAGTCGGCCACCGAGGTCTTGCCGCTGGTGCCCGTGACCGCGACGACCGTCTCGGGCTGGGCGCCGTAGAACCGCGCCGCCATCAGCGCCAGCGCCCGGCGCGGCTCGGCCGACTGAAGCAACGGCACTCCGCAATCCACCGGAAGCTGCGCGCCTTGCTCGGCCAGGATGGCGGCTGCCCCCTTTGCCACCGCATCGGCAACGAAACGGCTCCCGTCGTCCCTGGAGCCGCGCAGCGCCGCGAACAGCCAGCCCGGCTGCACCTCGCGGCTGTCGGCCGTCAGTCCGGCGATGTCGATCCCGTCGCAGCCGGAGGGTGCCGCCGTCTCCGGGCCGACAAGTATGGAGAGGTTCATCAGGCGTCGATCCCTCGATCGCTCCTTTTGCGAGGCGCGCCCGCCCCTGCAGCCCGCGCGCTGCGGTTCTTATTGCGCCTCATGCGGGGCGTCAAACGGGGGCGGCCCAGGCTCGGACTTGAGCTCGGACTTGAGTTCGGACTTGAGCTCCGGCCTCTCTCCCGGCTTGAGCCTCTCCACCAGGCGCGGCAGCACGCCGAGAAGGGGAGCGACGCGCGCCACGATGCGGCCCGTCACCGGCGCGGCATTCGAGCCGGCGGTGATGCGCCCTTCCGTCTCCGGCGTGCCCTGCGGCTCGAACAGCATCACCAGGGTCGCGTAGCGCGGCGCCTCCATGGGGAAGGCGCCCAGGAACGAGGCGATGACCGCCTTCTCACGGTAGCCGCCGCGCCCAGGCATCTCCGCCGTTCCGGTCTTGCCGCCGACGCGATAGCCCTCGGCCTTCGCCAGCCGCCCGGTGCCCGCCTTGTGGGTCACGCCCAGCCGCATCAGCTCGCGCAGGGCGGCACTGGTGGCCTCCGAGACAACCCGCATGCCCGGTGCCGTGGAGGGAGCGTCGCGCCACAGAAAGGTCGGCGTGATCTTGGTCCCGCCATTAATGATGATCGCAGCTGCAACCGCCAATTGCAGAGGCGCCACCGCCAGTCCGTGGCCGTAGGCGATGGTGATGGTCTCTGCCCGGCCCCACGAGGCAGGCAGGAGCGGCGGTGCCACAGGTCCGACCTCGGTGCGCATGGCCTCGACGAGCCCAAGCCTGGCCAGGAACGCGCGCTGGCGCCCGGCGCCCGCCCGCAGCGCCAGCATGCCGGCGCCCACGTTGGAGGAGTGGAGGAAGACCTCGCGCACGGTGAGCGGCCGCCCTTGCGGGTAGGGGTCCTTGATGACGTGCGGCCCAACGCGGAGCGGCTGGCGCACATCGAGGACGGTATCCAGGTCGGCGAGGCCGAGCTCGAGCGCCAGGGCGATGGTGATGATCTTGTAGACCGAGCCCAGCTCGAAGGATCCTGCCAGCAACCTGTTGAGCAGCGCCGGATCGAGCAGCTCCAGCGGGCGGTTGGGATCGACCCCGGGCAGCGATACCACCGCCACGATCTCGCCGGTCCTGACATCGACGATCAAGGCTGCGGCCGCCTTGGCGCGGAACTCCTTCACGGCGCGCTTCAATTCCGCGGCCACCGCGTGCTGCACCCCGATGTCGAGCGCCAGCTTCACCGGCGCCCTGATGCTGCGGTCAGCGCCCCGTGCCGGATCGACGAGGCCTTTCTCGTCGAGCATCCGCTCGATGCCCGCGAGCCCGCGGTTGTCCACGTTCACGGCACCGAGCACGTGGCCGGCAACGGGGCCCAGCGGATAGTAGCGCCGCAGCTCCTGGCGGAATCCCAGGCCAGGCAGGCCCAGCTCGTGGATCGCCTTCGCCTCCTCGGGGGTGAGGCCGCGCGCCACCCACACGAAGTGCCGGGCCTTGTCGCTGAGCGACTTGCGCAACTCGGCGCCATCGAGCCTGGGCAGCACCGCGGTGACCTTCCCGATCGCCTCGTCGATGTCGAGCAGGAGCCGCGGATCGGCGAACAGCGAGCTGACGGCGCGGTCGGTGGCCAGCAGCCGGCCCTGGCGGTCGACAAGGTCGGGCCGCGCCCAGCCGGCGCCCGCCACCTCCGCTGCCATCAGGCGCAGATGCGGCCGGCTGCCCCTGAGGCCGAGGCGCAGCAGCTGCACGGCGATGGCCGCGAAGCACAGCATGAGGGCCGCAAACGTCATGAGCGCGCGCAGCCGCAGCCACGGCATCGCCTTGCGCGGGCGGAGGGCCGGGCGGCTGGCGGCGACTGTGCCGTGGATGCCGTGGAAGAGGGCCATCCGCGCTCACGGCCGGCCGGTTGCCGGGCTGGTGGCCGGCGCCTCCACCCGCAGGTACTGGTGCGTCCCGATGGGCGCGAGCCCCAGCGCCCGCGCGAGCGGCTCGATGCGCTCGGGTCGCGCCAGGTGCGCATGCCTCGCCTTGAGCAGCCCGATCTCCTCCTGCGTCTGGTCCAGCGACCGCTCCAGGGTCTGCACCCGCACCTCCATGCGGCGCGTGTCGTATTTGAGGACGTAGAGCGCGAAGGCGCTGGTGAGCGCGAGGATCAGCAGTACGAGGTTGATCGTGCGCATGGACGGGGTCAGCCGATCGCCGGCTTCGCCGACCCGCGATGACGAAACGGAGCGTGCCACAGCGTCCCCTCCCCCCTTGTGGGTGTATGGACCGGGTGGGAGGGGATTACAGAACATCGGAGGTCGGGAGTCCCCCCACCCCTAACCCCTTCCCACAAGGGGGAGGGGAATCCGGTTGGCGTCTCTCCGCCTCGTGCGAGGCCTGCCGCGCCGCCCCCATCCTGGAGCCTGGAGCTAATGGTCCGTCCGTTGGCGTCGTCAAGAAACTCTGCTTAGTC
>JBAPMW010001054.1:0-2550 GCA_049278815.1 Hyphomicrobiaceae bacterium | reverse complement strand
GACTAAGCAGAGTTTCTTGACGACGCCAACGGACGGACCATTAGCTCCAGGCTCCAGGATGGGGGCGGCGCGGCAGGCCTCGCACGAGGCGGAGAGACGCCAACCGGATTCCCCTCCCCCTTGTGGGGAGGGTTAGGGGTGGGGGGACTCCCGACCTTCGATCTTCTGCAATCCCCCCACCCTGTCCCTCCCCCACAAGGGGGGAGGGGACGGTGCGGCGCGCACCTCGCTCAACAGCCAGCGTTGGCGCAACCTGCTGCGAGACGCAGCGCAAGGGCAGCAAAGCGCACTCTGCTTATGCTGGACGAGGTCGCAGGGTCGCGTCAGAGATCACCCCTGAGTCAAGCCGCCCTGTTTTCAGACTGACCGCAATCCGTGCCGCCCTTCGTCGCCGCGGGTCGCTCTTGGAGAAGGAGGAGCGCCCGCTGGCAGCGGGTGCCGGATCGCCCAGCGGGAGGCCCGGCAACCTCCTGCCCAGGCTCCGCGTTTCTCCCGATGGTCGGCGCCGGGCATGGGCGACGACAATCCGGCTTGACTCCAACATAGACCTGCGACCCTCGGCGGTACCGGCATGGCTTGTCCCTCACCTTGGCCCCTGCGATGGCTGCTCGCCGCCGCCCTGTTAAGCCCGGCGCTGGCGACGGTGCCGGCCCTGGCGCAGGCGCCGGCGCAGAAGCCCCAGCAGCCGCCGGGCCAGAAGCCCCAGCCCTCCGTCGATGGCCTGCCGGTCTACACCGCCGACGGCAAGGCGATCGGCACGGTCATCACCATGGGCCTCGACGAGGACGACAAGCCGGTGCTGGTGGCCGAGATCGCGCAGGCGCTCGGCCTTGGCCCCACGGCCGTCGCCGTTCCCACCGACATGTTCGTGCGCAAGGGCAACCGCATCGAGCTGACGCTCACCGAGGCCGAGGTCAACGCCAGGCTCAAGCAGTAGGCGGCGGCAACAGGTAGGATGGTGTCAGACCCTCCGGGTCTGACACCATGACGCCAACGCCGGTATCGCAATGGTTGTCAGACCCGGAGAGCCCCGGAGGGTCTGACACCACTAACCCCACACCTCGCGCGCCGTCTCCACCACCAGCTCGAGCTTGCGCACCTGGTCGTCGGGCGTCATGGTCTCGCCGCCGATGCCGCTGGAGAAGCCGCACTGGGGGCTGAGCGCCAGCTGCTCCAGGGGGGCGAAGCGGGCGGCCTCGTCGATGCGGCGCTTCAGGTCGTCCTTGGCTTCGAGCTTGCGCGCCTTGGTGGTGACGAGGCCGAGCACGGCCGTCTTGCCCTTGGGCAGGAAGCGCAGGGGCTCGAAGCCGCCGGCGCGCGGGCTGTCGTACTCCAGAAAATATGCGTCGACGCCGATGCGGTTGAAGATGAGGTCTGCGACCGGCTCATAGCCGCCCTCCGCCACCCAGGCGCCGGCGAAGTTGCCCCGGCACAGGTGCATGGCCACCACCATGTCCTCGGGCTTGCCGGCGATGGCGTCGTTGAGGAGCCTGGAATAGGTGGCCGGCAGCGCCTCGGCGTCCTCGCCGAAGCCCGCCACCTCGCGCCGCAGGTTGGGGTCGCACAGGTAGGCGAGGTTGACCTCGTCGATCTGGAGATAGCGGCAGCCGGCGGCCGCAAGGTCGCCGATCTCCGCGCGGTAGACAGCCGCCAGATCGGCGTAGAACTCGGCGATGTCGGGATAGGCCTTGGCATCCACCGCCTGCCGCCCGCCGCGGAAGTGGAGCACCGTGGGCGAGGGCACCGTCACCTTCGGCGTCGCCTTCGTGACCGACCTCAGGAACGCGAGGTCGTCCACAAAGATGGGGCGCGGGCGGGCGAGCTTGCCGGTCACGCGCAGCGCGGCCGGCGACCGCTCCGTCACGCCCTCGGCGGTGTGGAAGCGCACGGCGAGCCTGGACGCCGCCTGGGTGACGTTGTCGAGCTTCAGGAGGAAGTCGCGCTGCCACCAGGTCCGGTTGTACTCGCCGTCGGTGATGGACTTGAGCCCGATCCCCTCCTGCATCCGCACCACCTCCCGGATCGCCCCCTCCTGGATGCGCCGCAGCTCCTCTGCCGGCAGCGTGCCCGCCTCCGCCGCCCTGCGGGCCTCGACCAGGGCCGTGGGGCGTATGAGGCTGCCGACGTGGTCGGCGCGGAACGGCGGGGCGGTGCGCGGGGACATGGGGGCGAGCTCCGGGCTGGGGGAGGGCCATTGTTATGAGGGGAGGCGGGAGGTGTCCAGGATGGGCCTCGGGACCGATGAGCGCCGCCGGGATGGCAATCTCACCTTGTGTCCCTGGGGCGCGGCAATGTGGCAGCTACGCAACGGCCGGATCCCCCTGTTGAGCACTGCCGCGGGGGTGGTTGTTCGGCCGCCCGCCGTGGGGTAGCGTCGCGGCGCCGGGAGCCTTAATAAGCCATTAATCCTGCTGGAGAATCAATGGTTCCGGCCGTGAGGGAGAGGGAAATGCGTGGGGTCGCGCCAGCCGGGCCTTTGTGGGGCGCCTGCCATCGGGCTCGCCATGCCCTGGCGATCTGCGCCATTGGCGGGGCGCTGTCGGCCTGCGC
>JBAPMW010001053.1:0-1774 GCA_049278815.1 Hyphomicrobiaceae bacterium | reverse complement strand
GAAAACCAGTCGGAGAGCCGGATGCGGGAAATCCGCACGTCCGGTTCGATGAGCGGGGAGAGGAAACGGAGCGTTGGTCTCAGTCGGACCCCAAGCCACCGCGCCTCTCCTCGACTCTACCCCTACGATTCGGCTACGACCCGCGGGCTCAGGCCTCGGCCGTCAGCGCGGGCCGGCGCGTTGGGGAGCGGCGGCCGATAAGACCAAGCAGCACGCCCATCCAATCGCTGCGACCAACCGGTGTCTCGTGCACCAGCACGCCCCGGCTTGGCTGCCACTGCAACTCGGCCGACCGGCTGGGGCTTGCAGTATCGGGCAGGGCCACGAGATCCTCGTATGCCTCCTCGGGGGCCGCCATGGCAAAGCCCGCTGCATGCGCCGCACTATAGAGTGTCTCGATTCCCATCACGCACCAACCCACACGCCCGCGTCTTGGTTCCATGCTCGCCCGGGCCAATTTCCTCGCACCACACCCATGATCGCCCAAACGCATACGCCTCGTTTGCGGGTTTATCGTGGCAAGGCTCCAGCCATGTGCGCAAAAAATCGTGAGAATTCCGTTCGCTGTTGCAGCATTTGCCGGCCTGTTTCGGCAGCCGGAACCCTGGGTCTGGCGCGAGCTATGCAGCTCAGAGCTCGGCCCCGGCGCGTGTCGGCATGCACACAAGCTCGTAAATTGCCTCAGCCTTGGCATGGCCATAGACCACCCCCATGCGGGAGCCTGACGCCGACCTGAGCCCGATCCAGGAGAGACGCCAATGACCGATCGTCCGCCGCACATCACCCCCAAGCCCACGCAGGACATGATCGACCTCTACGACGAGTACACCCACATCACGCTCGACCGGCGCGCCTACCTGACCAAGCTCACCGCCCTGGTGGGCTCCACGGCGGCGGCCACGGCCGTCACCTCGCTGATCGAGGCCGACAAGGCCTCGGCGCAGATGGTGCCGGCGAACGATCCGCGGCTCAAGACTGAGCGCGTCACCTATCCAGGCGAGGGCGGGGAGATGGCGGGCTATCTGGCCAGGCCGGCCAACGCCACGGGCCGGCTGCCCTCTGTCATCGTCATCCACGAGAACCGCGGGCTGGTGCCGCACATCCAGGACGTGACGCGGCGCCTGGCGCTGGAGGGCTTCCTGGCCCTGGGGCCGGACTTCCTGCACCAGTCGGGCGGCACCCCCACCGACGAGGACCAGGGCCGCGCCATGATCGCCAAGCTCGACCGCCCGCGCACCGTCGCCAACGCCGTGGCGAGCCTGCGCTACCTGAAGGCCCACGCCGGCGGCAACGGCAAGACCGGCGCCACCGGCTTCTGCTGGGGCGGCGCCATGACCAACGCGCTGGCCGTGGCCGCCGGGGCGGATCTCGTTGCCGCTGCGCCCTACTACGGCAGCCAGCCGGCCGCCGCCGATGTGCCCAGGATCAAGGCGCGCCTCCTGCTGCACTACGCCCAGAACGACGACCGCATCAACGCGGGCATCCCGGCCTACCGGGAGGCGCTCGACAAGGCCGGCGTCAAATACGAGCTCCACATCTACGAGGGCACCCAGCACGCCTTCAACAACGACACCGCCGCCGCCCGCTACAACAAGGCCGCCGCCGACCTCGCCTGGAGCCGCACCGTGGCACTGTTCAAGGAGACGCTGGCGTAGGTCGAGTGGCGAATGGCGAATGGCGAATGGTAAGGCCACGCGGAACAGTAAGAATCGCTTCGTGCCCGATATCACCCCCTGATATGGCGCGGATGGAGCGGTGCGCGGCGGCGTCCCGG
>JBAPMW010001052.1:0-2465 GCA_049278815.1 Hyphomicrobiaceae bacterium | reverse complement strand
GCCAGCGGCACGGCGAAGAACGGGTGCGCGGCGTGCTGGAAGGCGGCATCGGGGGACGCCGCCGCCGGCGTCGGGAAGCCCGCGAACGAATCGGCGGCGATGACGCGGCGGTCGGCGACGCCGTAGGCCTTGAGAACGGCGCGCATCATCATGGCGGCGCCGCCACGCCACACCCCGGTCTCCATGAAATCGCCCGGCACGCCCTCCTTGATGGCGCGCTCGCACTCGCTGCGGACGTTTTGCATGCGCCAGTAGCCGATCATGGACGGCGCCTGGGACGGCCAGTCCACCCCATGCTCACGCCGCTTGTCGTGGTAGCCCTCGATCGGGCCCACCGGCACCTCCGGGTCCTCGTTCAAGCGGCCGATCAGGCTGTCGCGCATGAGATCGAGGTAGGCGGCCCGCAGGCGCTCCGCCTCGGCGTCGCCGCTCGCAGCGAGAGGTTCGCGGATCGTCAAAGGGAGCCCCGTCAGGCCGTTGAAGGAGAGGGCGATGGCCCGTATGATACATGAGATTTTATCGAGAGGGCGCATGGATAACCTCGACGCCATTTTGAAGGCCGTTGCCGCCAAGCCTGAGCGCGGCGTCTTCGTCTCGCGCAGCGGCGCCGAGAAGCAGCGCGAGTTGGCGATCTGGATCGCCGCCCGCCTCAAGGCCAACGGCTACATCCCGATCCTGCAGGACGCCCACTTCAAGCGCGCCGACTTCATGCTGGCGATGGACCGGGCGCTGGCCTCGGGCGCCCGCGTGCTGGCCCTGATGTCGCACGAGTACCTCAAGAGCGAGCACTGCATGAAGGAGGCGGCAACGGCGCTCGACGACCAGCTCAACGCCAGCCGCCGGCTCGTCATCCTGCGCATCGACGACTGCGAGCCGCTCGGCATCCTGCGCCGCATCGACCGGGTGGATTTCGGCCCCGTGTGGCGCGCCGGCAACGCCGCCGAGATGGAGCGCGTGCTGCTGGCCGCCCTGGAGGCGCCGCTCGACCTTTCCGGCACCTTCTACGTGCCCACCGCCATCGACCCCGCGCAGGCGATCCACCCGCAGGTGCTGATGCACGACGAGGCCGCCTTTACGGGGCGCGAGCGCGAGCTGGCCGACCTCGAGGCGCTGCTCTGGAACGGCGGTACGGCGGCGCTGACGCGGGCAGGGGCCAAGGGCCTCGTCGACGAGGCGGTGCTGCGCGGCATGGGCGGCGTGGGCAAGACCACGCTGGCCCGCGCCTACGCCTTCCGCCACCGGGGCGAGTATCACGCGGTGTGGTGGCTGCGCGCGGAGAGCGAGGAGACGCTGGTCGAGGACCTGATCGAGCTCGGCACGCGGTTCGACCCGACGCTGGCCAGGCGCGACGACCGCGCCGCCGCTGCGCGCGGGGTGCTCTCTCTCATCGCCGACCCGCGGCGCCACACCGACCGGCCGTGGCTCCTCGTCTACGATAACGCGCCGGGGCCCGGCGCGCTGCTGTCGTGGCGGCCGGCGGCCAACGCGCATGTGATCGTCACCAGCCGCAACCCGGCCTGGGACAAAGCCCTGCCGCTCGACGTGTTCAGCCCCGAGGCGGCGGTGGCGTTCCTCACCGAGACCGCCCGGCGCACCGGCGACGCGGACAAGGCGGAGGCCGCGGTCTTGGCCGAGCAGCTCGGGCGGCTGCCGCTGGCGCTGGCGCATGCCGCCAGCAAGTGCCGGGAGAACAGGCGCATCGGCTTCGTCGCCTACGGCAGGCGGCTGACCGAGTTCTGGCGCGACCATCCCGATAAGGCGGCGGTGCATGCCCAATACGGCCGCAGCGTGTGGGCCACGTTCTCCATCGCGCTGGACGACATCGTGGCCGGCGGCACGGACGACCCGCCGTGCCCGGAGGCCGAGACGGCGATGGGCGTGCTGGCCCACCTGGCGCCCGACGAGGTGCCGGAGTTCCTGCTCAAGCCGCTCTACGTGGCGTCTAGCGTCCCCTCCCCCCTTGTGGGGGAGGGACAGGGTGGGGGGGATTCCAGAGCATCGAACGTCGGGGTTCCCCCCACCCCTAGCCCCTCCCCACAAGGGGGAGGGGGATCCGGTCGCATGCTTGGCGAGGGGGCGGCCATGACCGAGGCCGGCCTCGACCGGGCTCTCGAGAAACTTGCCGCCGCCGGGCTCGTCGCCTGGGGCGAGTTCGAGGACGCCGCGCCCCATCTCAACGTGCACCGGCTGGTGCAGGACATCATGCGCGCGCGGCTGGCGGAGATGGGACGGGCCGCGGAGATTGCGGCGCTGGCGACGCGCTGTATCGATGTGGGGTTCCATCATGGTGACACATTGGCGGGGATGCAGCGCAATGCCCGCAACTACCCTCATGCGATGGCAATTCGCAGTCTGGCGCCGCGTACCGGCTCCGCGGCCGGCCATACGATCTGGGTTTTTTTGAAGAGCGGCGACTTTCGCCTGACGCGCGGCGAGACGGCTGGTCCGCTCGATCACTACAGCGC
>JBAPMW010001051.1:0-1875 GCA_049278815.1 Hyphomicrobiaceae bacterium | reverse complement strand
GTTCAGCGCCGACGGCGCCCATCACGAGAGCCGGTACTACCTGACGTTCCTTTATCTGCCGCCGCCCGAGCACGAGGGACGGGCGGAGCGCCTGCTCTACGAGCGCACCGAGACGACGGAGGTCGAGGTCGAGCCGCACGCGCAGCTGGAATGGTTCGTCACCGAGACCGATCGCTCGTTCCAGATGCTCGCCTCCATCCTGCCGGAGGCCGAGGTCCTGGGCGACGCCGAGACCCTCACCTACCTGCACGGGGTGATCAGCAATCGGCGCCACCCGGTTGCCGTTCCACCGATCCCGACGCATCTCGATGGCGTCATCTGCGATACGCCGTTCCTGGGCGGCATCGAGCCAAAGCTCGGCGAGCAGCACCTGAGGGTGCTGACCGTCCTCGGCTTCCCCAACATCACGACACCGGGGCTGCTCGATGCGCTCAACGACCTCGGGTTCGCGTACCGCTGGACCACGCGCTGGATCGCCCTCGACAAGACCGAGGCTAACAGGCACCTGACCCGGCTCCGCCGCCAGTGGTTCGCCAAGCGCAAGTCGGTCTCGGCCATCCTGCGCGAGGTGATGTTCAACCGCGAGACGGCCCTGGTCGATCCCGACGCCGACAACAAGGCGGCCGACGCCGACGAGGCGCTGCAGGAGTTGGGTGCCGACGACGTGGCCTTCGGCTACCTGACCACGACGGTCGTGGTCTCCGATCGCGATGCCAGGCAGGCGGGCGACAAGCTGCTGGCCGTCGAGCGCATCATCAACGGGCGCGGCTTCGTCACCATCCGAGAGACCCCGAATGCGGTGGAAGCCTGGCTCGGCTCGCTCCCCGGCAACCCCTACGCCAATGTGCGCCAGCCCATCGTCCACACCCTGAACCTCGCGCACATGATGCCCGTGTCTGCGGTGTGGGCCGGGCCCGAGACCAACCGGCACCTCGAAGCGCCGCCCTTGATGATGGCGGAGACGCGGGGCAGCACGCCGTTCCGGCTCGATCTGCACGTGGGCGACGTTGGCCACACGCTGGTGGTTGGCCCCACCGGATCGGGTAAGTCGGTCCTGCTCGCGCTTTTGGCCCTGCAGTTCCGCCGCTTCATCGGCGCCCAGGTCATTCTCTTCGACCGCGGGCGGTCCGCACGCGCCGCCACCCTGGCCATGGGCGGTGCAAGCATCGAGCTGGGCCTCGAAGGCACGCTGTCGCTGCAGCCGCTGGCGCGCATCGACGAGCCCGGCGAGATCGCCTTCGCCCTCCAATGGGTGACGGCCCTCCTCACCAGCGAAGGCGTCCGCGTGACACCCGATGTCAAGGATGCCGTCTGGACGGCGCTGCAGAGCTTGGCGTCCGCCCCGAGGCAGGAGCGCACGCTGACGGGTCTTGCCGTCCTCATTCAGTCGAATGCGCTGATGGCGGCCCTTGCCCCCTACACGCTGGAAGGCGCCTACGGCCGCATGCTCGACGGTGCGTCCGAGGAGCTGGCCAATGCCGACTTGCTGCACGTCGAGATGGAGGAGCTGATGCCGCACAAGGCACTCGTTCCTCCCGTGCTCACCTACCTGTTCCATCGGCTGGAAGCCCGCTTCGACGGGCGGCCCACACTGCTCGTCCTCGACGAGGCCTGGACCTTCCTCGACGACGCCCTGTTCGCGGCGCGCATCCGCGAATGGCTCAAGACCCTGCGCAAGAAGAACGTGGCCGTAGTGTTCGCCACGCAGTCGCTCGCCGACATCGAGCGCTCGACCATCGCGCCGGCGCTGATCGAGAGCTGCCCGACGCGCATCTTCCTGCCCAACGACCGCGCCCTGGAGCCGCAGGCCAAGGCTGTCTACGAGCGATTCGGGCTCAATGCGCGCCAAGTCGAGATCCTGAGCACGGCGGCGCC
>JBAPMW010001050.1:0-4491 GCA_049278815.1 Hyphomicrobiaceae bacterium | reverse complement strand
GTTATCGGTTTTTGCTCTGCCTGCCTGTCGGCGCCGCCGGGGGGGGCCGCCTTCCCACCTCACCCGTAGGGGTTCCCACTCCACCCGGCGAACCCGACCAGCGCGCCGGCAGCGCCCATCAGGCGGGCTAAGCCCTTCAGCACGTGCCGTTTGAAGCGCCGTTCGCTGAACGGCCACACCAAAGGCGCGGTCGCAAGCCTGACGATGGCAACCGGCACCTGGAGCACGAGGCGCACCAGCACCTTGAGGGCTGCGCCTTCCACACCCTTGTAGCGGCGGTGGAAGTCAGACCGGCTGGCGGCGTAGTAGAACGCCCGCAAGGTCTGATAGCGCAGCGTCGCCCGGTGCGGTGGGATGGTCTCGTGAACCACGAGCTCGGCGCTGTACACGATGCGCACGCCGTAGATCGTCGCCCTGTGGAAAAAGTCCGTATCCTCGCCGTGGGCCAAGTCCACGTCGAACCGAAGGCCGCCACGGACACGCAGGAGCTTAAGGCCGGGCCGGCGGCCCTCGTCGAAGCGCAGCCCCGCCAGCTCGCCCGCCATCAGCACGTTGTGGGTCGCGGCGTAATCCAGGGCTTGCCCCTCGGTGCGGCGGTTGATTTCGGGCGGCTCGTACCAGAACGGCACCGGGTCCGGTGGCACCCACTCCCGACGCCCGTACACCACGTCGGCGTCATGGCGCTCGGCTGCGGCCAGTAGCGACGCGATCCAATTTGGCTCCGGCTGACAATCGTCGTCCGTGAAGGCGATCCAGTCGAATCGGTCCTCGCAGGCGTCCAGCACCGCGTTGCGTGCCCTGGAGATGCCCCGCTCTGGCTCGTGCACGTACACCACGGGGAAGGGGCAGGTGGCGGCGAACTCCTCCACCCGTCGCCCGGTTGTTGGGCTCCGGCTCGTTGTCGGCGACGACGAGGGTGAGCTCGACGCCCTCGGGGATGGCTTGAGCTGCAAGGGCTGCCAGACAGCAGCGGAGCATCTCCGGGCGATTGGCAGTGCAGACGCCGATCGCCACGCGACCAGCGGCGCTCATGGCGCCACCCGGAGGCTGTGCCGGGGGTTGACCTTGTTTCCGCTATGCTTCCGCTGCGGGTTTCTTGCGGAAGCAGTTTGGCGGTAAGTGTTTGACTTATATGGTGAGCCCGGTTGGGATCGAACCAACGACCACCTGATTAAAAGTCAGATGCTCTACCGCTGAGCTACGGGCCCTGTGTCGTGTCGAGCATATATCACATCGGCCGGGCCGGCTGGAAGGCGCCAAAGCTCCGGGCGGCGGAAATGGCCATCGGCGGGCTTTAGACCAACCCCCTGCCGCACCCCTGCACCGCTGCCGCCCTACTCCGCCGCCTGCTTGAGGATGGGCGCCGCCGCCAGCACGTCGGCGTCGACGTGGGTCTCGAACTTGGCGAAGTTGGCGCGGAACATGTCGACCAGGGCGCGGGCCTGGGCATCGTAGGCGGCCTTGTCGGCCCAGGTCTCGCGCGGGTTGAGGATCCTCGCATCGACGCCGGGCAGGGCGAGCGGCACCTGGAAGCCGAACAGCGGGTCGGTGCGCATGGGCTGCGCGGCGAGCGCGCCGGACAGCGCAGCATCGAGCAGCGCGCGCGTGGCCTTGATGGGCATGCGGTGCCCCAAGCCGAACTTGCCGCCCGTCCACCCGGTGTTGAGGAGCCAGCAGCTTACCCCGTGCCTCGCGATCAGCTCGCGCAGCATGTTGCCGTAGACGCTCGGATGGCGCGGCATGAAGGGGGCGCCGAAGCAGGTGGAGAAGGTGGCCTGCGGCTCGCTGCCGAGGCCCTTCTCGGTACCCGCCACCTTGGCGGTGTAGCCGGACAGGAAGTGGTACATCGCCTGGCTCGCGGAGAGCCTGGCGATGGGCGGCAGCACGCCGAAGGCGTCGGCGGCCAGCATGACCACGTTCCTGGGGTGGCTGGCGACGCCGGTGGGGCTCGCGTTGGGGATGAAGTCCATCGGGTAGGCGGAGCGGGTGTTCTCCGTCAGGCGGCCGTCGTCGTAGTCCGCCACCCGCGTCGCGGGGTCGACGATGACGTTCTCCAGCACCGTGCCGAAGCGGTTGGTGGCGGCCCAGATGGCGGGCTCGGCCTCGGCCGAGAGGCGGATGGTCTTGGCGTAGCAGCCGCCCTCAAAGTTGAAGATGCCGTCGGAGCCCCAGCCGTGCTCGTCGTCGCCCACCAGCGTGCGCCTGGGATCGGACGAGAGCGTCGTCTTGCCGGTGCCGGAGAGCCCGAAGAAGACGGCCGACCGGCCCTGATCATCATGGGCCGCCGAGCAGTGCATCGGCATCACGCCGGCCTCGGGCATGACGTAGTTGAGGTAGGTGAAGACCGACTTCTTGGTCTCGCCGGCATAGGAGGTGGAGCCGATCAGCACCAGCTTCCTGGCGAAGTTGCAGGCTATCACCGTATCGGTGCGGGCGCCGTGGCGCTTGGGGTCCGCGCGGAAGGAGGGCAGGTTGACGACCGTGAAGCCCGGCGCGAAGGCCACCTTCTCCGCCGCCGGCACCTGGCGCAGCAGATGCCGGATGAACAGCGCGTGCCAGGCGTACTCCACATAGATGCGCGCGCTCAGCCGATGGGCGGGGCTGGCGCCGGCGTAAAGGTCCTCCACGTAGAGCTGGCGCGTGGCCGCGTGCGCCTGAAAGTCGGCCCACAGGACCTCGAAGTGCTCAGGCGCCATGGGCTTGTTGTTGTCCCACCAGATGGCCCTCTCCGTGGAGGCATCGCGGACGATGAACTTGTCCTGCACCGACCGTCCCGTGTGGACGCCCGTCTCCACCGCGAGCGCGCCAGCCGAGGTCAGGAGGCCTTCGCCCCCCGCAAGGGCGAGCTCGACGAGCTCCGCGTCACTGATCTCCCGCTTCGCCTTGGCGTAAAGAGAGGCAAGGGCATCCTTCGTCATCGTGTCGGCCGCTGCTGCTGATCGTGAAATACAATGAACCTGCCATGCCGCCTCGCGGCGGCAGAGCCGGAGTTCTGCGAACCGCTGTGGAGAGAGCGGAGTACGAGGCTACACAATCTGGCCCCCCGTGGGTGAGTCAACCCCGGCTGACGCCGTTTTGTGCCGCGAGCACCAACATTGTCTTAGCGAAGCCGAAGCCTGGCCTGAAGCTCACGAAACGCCGCAGATTGTGTGCTGCACTGCAACGAAAGGTTGCGGCGATGTGCAGCGAAGCGGCCCGGAACGCCGCGCGCAGGCCGCACGCCCGCCGCATCTGTGGACACCGCCGTGGCGCGACCCACACGCGGCTCGCGTGGAGAAACTCCAGGAAATACAACGTCCCAGCGAACCCATCCGCAGCCGCGCAAGCGCCGGATGGCGGCAGTCGTGCGGCGGCGGCGTGTGCGCGGTTGGTTGCAATCGCTATCGCGGGCGCGTAAGGATGGCCACAATTGCACTGGTGGAGTGCAGCAGGCGCATGGTGACCGCCGGAGCATACGGGCGGGAGCACGAGGCGGGCGGCCTGCCCAGCCTCCCCAGACCGGGGATCGACCAGACCGGGGATCGACAGGTGTCGCGTTATCGATGGGTTGAGGCGGCCCGGCTGCCAGCCGGGGCCCTTTGCTCCGATATCGGGGGCTCCGAGGGGCGCGCGCGACGAACGGCCAGGATAGCAGCGTCATGAAAGAGAAAAGCACGATCTGCCTCGTCGACGACGAGCGCAACATCCTGACCTCGCTCAGCATCGCCTTGGAGGCCGAGGGATACAAGATTCGCACCTACAGCGACGGTGCCGCGGCGCTGGAGGCGCTCAGCGAGGAGCCGGCCGATCTGGCCATCCTGGACATCAAGATGCCGCGCATGGACGGCATGGAGCTGCTGCGCCGCCTGCGCCAGCAGACCGACATGCCGGTGATCTTCCTCACCTCCAAGGACGAGGAGATAGACGAGCTGTTCGGCCTCAAGATGGGGGCTGACGATTACATCACCAAGCCGTTCTCGCAGCGCCTGGTGGTGGAGCGCGTCAAGGCGGTGCTGCGGCGCTTCCAGCCCAAGGACCCCGCGAGCGCGGCCACGGAGGCGGCGCGGGTGCTGGAGCGGGGCAAGCTCAAGCTGGACCCCGAGCGGCACACCTGCCACTGGGACAACAACCCCGTGATGCTGACCGTCACCGAGTTCCTGATCCTGCAGGCGCTGGCCACGCGGCCCGGTGTCGTCAAAACGCGCGATGCGCTGATGGACGCGGCCTACGACGACCAAGTCTACGTGGATGACCGCACCATCGACAGCCACATCAAGCGACTGCGCAAGAAGTTCAAGCAGGTCGACGACAACTTCGACGTGATCGAGACGCTCTACGGCGTCGGCTATCGTTTCAAGGAGGCGTAAATCCAGCGCAGGCTCGACGGCTCTGACGGGTCGCGGCATGCCGCCGGTGCCTGGGAGACGCTGAAGCGCAGCCTCTCGGGCCTGGGTGCCTCCACCCGCGCAATCGGCCGCAGGCTGGGCTCGGGCGCGCGCCGTGTGGTCGCGG
>JBAPMW010001049.1:0-3180 GCA_049278815.1 Hyphomicrobiaceae bacterium | reverse complement strand
GTCAAGGCCCGGTCAAGGCATGGGCCGCGCGGCTGATCTCGAACGGCCGGTCGTGGCGGAGCGAGGGGATGCGCCGGCGCGCCTTCTCCACCTCGCCGGGGTCGATGTCGGCGACGATGACGCCCACTTGCGAGCCGGCCTCGGCGACCACCTCGCCCCAGGGCGAAACGATGAGGCTGTGGCCGTAGGTCTCGCGGCCGCTCTCGTGCCGGCCGGTCTGGGCAGCGGCAAGCACGAAGCAGCCGTTCTCGATCGCCCGCGCCCGCACCAGCACGTGCCAGTGCGCCTCCCCGGTCTGACGCGTAAAGGCCGACGGGATGGCCAGGAAGTCCGCCCCGCCCTTGGCCAGCGCGCGATAGAGATGCGGGAAGCGCAGATCGTAGCACACCGTCAGCCCCAGCGTGCCCCACGGCAGCTCGGCCAGCACGCCGGCGCTGCCGGCCTGGTAATTCCTGGATTCCCGGTAGCTCTCGCCGCCCGCCAGCTCCACGTCGAACATGTGCAGCTTGTCGAAGCGGGCGTGCACGGCCCCTGCGGGCGAGAGCAGCAGCGAGCGGTTGGCGATTCTGCCGTTGCCGAGCAGCACGGCCATGGAGCCGATATGCAGCCAGATCCCCAGCTCCTGGGCGAGGCCGGCAAAGCGGGCGATGGCCGGGTTGCCTTCCTCGGGGCGCAGGGCGGCGAACAGGCGGGCGCGCTCCATCTCCATCAGGGTGGCGATCTCGGGCGTCTGGACGTAGCGGGCGCCCTTACCGGCCGCCTCGCGGATGAGGGCGCTGGCGTCGGCCACGTTACGGTCGACATCGCGCCCGGTGCACATCTGCACCAGGCCGGCACGGAAGCTCTCGAGTTGCTGCGGCATGCGGCACGACGTCCCTGTCAACCCATGGTCTCAGTGTAGGGGGCGATCGCGGCGACGCATAGGCGGAAGGGCGTCACACCCTTTCTTTCGGCAGTGGGCAGTCGGCAGTGTTGCATCGGCCTTTCCCGACCGCCGACGCCCGACTGCCGACTGCCGCAGCATCACGCCATCGCCAGCGCCTCGTTCGTCACCAGCGCCAAGGCCAGCACATCCACCCGCCCCGCGCCGGCCCGCTTCAAGGCCCGCGCGCAGGCCTCGACCGTGGCTCCGGTCGTTACCACATCGTCGATGAGCAGCACGTTGCGGCCGCGCAGCCCCGCCCGCCGGTGCTCCGGCACGCGGAAGGCCCCCGCCACGTTGCGCCGGCGCTGCTCGCGCGTCATGCTGACCTGGCTGCGAGTGGACCGGACGCGCTTGAGGAGCAGCGGGTGCATGGGAATGCCGGTCTGCCGCGCCAGCTCGCCCCCCAGCAGCGCCGCCTGGTTGAACTGGCGCTGCAGCAACCGCAGCCGGCTCAGCGGCACGGGCACGATCGCATCGGTGCCGGGCAGCAGCTCGCGCCCCGCCTCGGCCAGCCAGCGCCCCAGCAGGGTGCGGGCGTCGTGCCGGTCGGCGTACTTGAGCTGGTGCACCAGGGTGCGCATGACGCCGCTGTAGTGCGCCACGGCACGGGCGCGGTCGTAGGGCGGGGGGTGCGCCACCGCGGCCGCGCTCAAGGTGCGCTCGCCGGTATCGAACGGCAGGGGGATGCCAAGGACGTCGCACAGCGGAGGGCGGATGAAGTGCACCTCCCTCCAGCAGGCCGCGCACAGCAGGTGATGGGCGCCCACCCGGCCACGGCAGACGAGGCAGCACGGCGGTACGATCAGGTCGGCACAGGCAGCCAAGGCGGTACGCAACGCAGCCGCGGCGCCCCGGACGGCGCCATGCACGGCACCATATCCGATGCGCGGTGCGCTCTGTCGGACGCCGTGTCGCACGGCCCCGCCTCCCTGCGAAGGTGGCTGCTGCACCGCCATTGGGCACCCCTCCCGCGCGCTGTTGGCGCCTGATGTGCTACGGTAGAGCGAAAGGAAGGCCACGTCGTGTCCGTGCAGCACATCTTCGACCGGCACCTGTTGATGGCGCGCCGCGACCGCGCGGCGGCCGCCGCTTGCGACCACGACTTCCTGCTGGCGCGCGTGGCCGACGACCTGATGGAGCGCCTCGGCGCCGTCAACCGGCGCTTTCCCCATGCCGTGAGCCTGGGTGCCTATCACGGGCTCATCGGCCGGCGGCTGCGCCGGCTGCCCGGGGTCGAGACGGTCACGGATGTAGAGGCCTCCCCACGCCTGCTGGCGCAATGCGACGGCCCCCGCCTCCAGGCCGACGAGGAGGCGCTGCCCTTCGCCGAGGCCTCCCTCGACCTCGTCGTCTCGGGCCTCTCCCTGCACCTGGTGAACGACCTGCCGGGCACGCTTCTCCAGATCCGCCGCGCCCTGAAACCCGACGGCCTCATGCTGGCGTCCCTGCTGGGCGGCGCCACCCTCACCGAGCTCAGGACCGCCTTCCTGATCGCCGAGGAGGAGATGGAGGGCGGCGCCAGCCCGCGCGTCGCCCCGTTCGCCGACGTCCGCGACCTGGGCGGCCTCCTCCAGCGCGCCCAGCTCGCCCTGCCGGTGGCGGATTCCGACACCGTCACGGTCACCTGGCGCGATCCCGTCGCCCTGATGCTGGAGCTGCGGGCCATGGGCGCCAGCAACCCCCTCGTCGAGCGCAGCCGGCGACCCTTGCGGAGGGCCACCCTCGCCCGCGCCATCGAGGTCTACACCGAGCGCTTCGGCCTCCCCGACGGCCGCGTGCCCGCCACGTTCGAGATCGTCACGCTCACCGCCTGGGCCCCCCACCCGAGCCAGCCCAAGCCGCTGCGCCCCGGCTCGGCGACGACACGGCTGGCGGATGTGCTGGGGTCGGGAAAGGGCTCAGACCTTGCGGGTCTGACCCCTGGGCAGGGCGCCGGTGCGGAGGGTTTCGGGTGACAGGGGTGCACGAAGTTTCCAGGCGGGCTAGTGTGCTCTCCGGTTGATGTGAGGCGGCGCTCTCCTCCCTCGTCATCCCGGCGCCGCTCGCCTGCGCAGCGGGCGAGCGGGACCAGGCCGGGACCCATGCACCTGCGAGCTTGCTCTCGGAACGGACGGTAGGCACGACGGCTTCCGCGGCTGCCGCGTGGGCACGAAATGAGAGGCGCGAGCTGTTCTGGGGTGCATGGGTCCCCCGGCCTTGTCCCGCGAGCGCCCTGACGGGCGCCCGCGGCGCCGGGATGACGTCGGTGGGCGGGA
>JBAPMW010001048.1:0-2735 GCA_049278815.1 Hyphomicrobiaceae bacterium | reverse complement strand
GCTGGTGGATCTCGACGAGAAACTGGAGCGGAGCATCGATCCCACGCAGCAGTTCACGCCGCGCGGTTTGCTCACTCTGTTTCTTGCCCATCTGCTCGTGCAGGCGGGTCGGGCTGCTGCTGCTGCCAAGCTTCCCTGGCCGGTTCCGCTAAAGATCGCTCGACCTGCCTGGGATAAGGAGCGGGCGGCAATCGGAGAGCAGACGCTTAGGAGCGTGGTGCTGCAGGCCTTTGCGATTGTGGATGCGCTCGGCAGCAAGCTCACCGCGGCCGGCGGGCTCGCACATGAGGAGACGTTGAGCGCACTCTCGAATGCAACGAACGACCACAGCCTGCAGGATCCCTTGGCCTTTCCCAAGGTGTTCGAGGTGAACAGGGAGGGCAGCGCATCGGTGCTAGAGGCGACCGCAGTTGCGGCCGGCTCGATCCGCGAGACGGGGCGCCGGGTGGTCGCCGTCGCCGACATCGGCGGTGGGACCTCTGACTTCGGAGCCTTCATGACCGGCCTCCCCAATCGCGACGTCTTGGGGGAGATCAAGGGAAGCTCGCACATCCTGCGTCAGGCAGGGGACCATCTCGACATGCTGTTAACTCGCCACATCGAGGACAAGGCTGGCATCGATCCCCATGCTCCCGCCGGTAAAGGTGCGGCTCGCAGACTCCGCTCGCGTCAGCGAACTAACAAGGAGACGTTGTTTGCAGAGGGCATGCTCAACGTGCAGGTGGGAGATGATGTCCAAACCGTCACTGTGGAGGACTTTCTTGCCGACGCGAAGGTACAGGCGTTCGTGCAGAGGCTGCGCGAGACATTTCACGGCGCTTTGGCAGCCGCAGTTGAATGCGCCAGGCAACACCCGCAGCCCCACAACGGTGGCCGTACGCCGGTTGAGATCCTCTTAACGGGGGGCGGACACGCGCTTCCGATGGTGCGGCTGCTCGCGTCCGATCCTTCCGTCGACTGGACCTATCAGGATGCGGCGCCGGAGCTACCCGAAGAGATGAGCGAGGATATGAAGATCGTGCGCCGCCAGCTCGCGGTCGCCATCGGCGGCGCGGTCAAGGACTTGCCGCGCATGACGGTGCCGGTGCGGCTCTAACCGCAGACCATCGCGTTAGACCGAAACGCATCGCGGGGTGGCAAGGCCGGCATAGCGCTGACCTCCAGAAGCCGGCCTCCTCAGTCCAGTAAGGCGCGTTCGAGTGTGCGGTGCGCTCGGCGAGGCCAGGGCGTGCTCCGCAGGCCGGCCCCATGACAGGATCTGACACCCCAAGGCCGCATGATCATCTTGTGCCGCTCCAGATTGGAGGGTGTGAGGGAAAAAGGAGAGCTCGACAAGGTCGCAGCCTCCTTCCGACCAACCTGATGTTTGGTGCTCGGACATTGGTACGGCGCGGAAGCGAATTCTGCCTTGGCAATTGCGCAGTTTTTGAGGGGCCTCATGCAGGAAAACGCCGATGGCGGTCCGGCGCGTGTGCGCTGGCTACGGGACCTCAGGCGGTTCCTGCCGCTCAAGAGCCAGTTCGTGCTCTCGGGCAATGTCCGGGACTACCACCTCCTGCAGCACGCGCCGGGCGCGGTGTCGCCGGCGCCGCTCGTGGCGGTGCTCGACAGCGAGTTGAGGAGCGCCGGCTACGCTCACACCGTTACCTACGATCTCGCGCGCGGCTTCAGGGTGCCGGCGTCCGATCCGAAGGCCGCGGCCGCCAGCGAGCGCGTCCTGCGCAGCATCGGCCTCACCCCTGCAGGCGGGTGCGCCCCCGCCGGCCTCGACCTGCTTGGCGAGGCGCTGGAGCGCCTAGTCCTTCTTCAGGGGGAGCCGGTCGCACTCATCATCGACTTTGCGTCGCGGCTTGTCGCGCGCCACGACGATCTCAGGGAGGCCGAGCAGCGCCTGTTCACCAGGGCGTTCATTGCCTCGCACGCAACGCAGTCCCGGCCATGCGGCCCGCGCATGCAGCCGTTCTTCAACACGGTCCTCTGGGTCGTGGAGAAGGAGGGCGACCTGCCGGATTGGCTCCTGATCGGCAATCCGCGCATCCGCTCGATCCCGCTCGCCAGGCCCGATCACAACGTGCGACGCGCGATCGCCGGCACCTTGCTGGTGTCGATGCCGGGTGCGCCCGCTGCATCCTCGGCCCAGTTGGCCACGGCCGAGCGGGCGTTCATCGACGAGACGGAGGGTCTGCTGCTCGTCGACATGATGGCCGTCACCGAGCTGGGGCGCGCGGAAGGCGTCGAGCTCTCACGGATCGGGGACGCCGTGCGGCGCTACAAGGTGGGGGTGACCGACGACCCCTGGCGCAAGCTCGACCGGGAGAAGATCCGCCGCGGCGACGCTCTCATTCGGGCTCGCGTCAGGGGACAGGACCATGCCGTCACGCACATGCTCGACATCGTCAAGCGGGCCATCACGGGCGTCGGTGCGGGACGCCGCGGGGGCCGGCCGCGCGGAGTTGCGTTCCTCGCCGGCCCGACCGGCGTCGGCAAGACGGAGCTGGCCAAGGCCATCACCGAGCTCCTGTTCGGGGACGAGAGCGCCTACATCCGCTTCGACATGTCGGAGTTCTCGGCGGAGCACGCCGACCAGCGCCTGATCGGTGCCCCTCCGGGCTACATCGGCTACGACGCGGGCGGGGAGCTCACCAACGCCATCCGCGAGAAGCCCTTCAGCGTCGTGCTGTTCGACGAGATCGAGAAGGCGCACCCGCGCATCCTCGACAAGTTCCTGCAGGTCC
>JBAPMW010001047.1:0-3629 GCA_049278815.1 Hyphomicrobiaceae bacterium | reverse complement strand
GTCTGACACCATGGCTACAACGCGGGTTACGGCACCGGTGTCAGACCCAGAGGGTCTGTCACCGTCCGCAGGAGCCTCGTCATGACACAGCGCCCAAACAACATGCCCGCCCGCTCAGTGGCGGCGGCCCTGGACAAGCTGGAGCGGCACTATGCGGCCGCCAGTGCCGGGCTTGTCGTCGCCCTCGGCCGCTACCTCGAGACGGGCGAGCGGCCGTCGCAGGAGACCCTGGCCACGCTCTGCTACCCGCTGCTGCGGGTGGTCTACCACGACGCAGCCCGTCCGCTGCCCACCCACCGGCGAGCCTTCGGGCGGCTGCAGCGGCTCGGCGCCTATGAGACGACCGTTACCCATCCGCACGAGTTCCGCACCTACCTCGCCGAGCAGCTCCAGCCGCTCGCCACCGAGTTCGGCGCCAGGATCGAGGTGGAGCCGGGCCGCCAGCGCATTCCCTACCCCTATGTGCTCGACCGCTCCGAGGAGCTGGCCGGCGCGGCGGTGAACGTGGCCGATCTCGCCCGGCACTTCCCCACACCGCAGCTCTCCGCGGTGGGCGACGAGATCGCCGACGGCGCCTGGGATTTCCGCGAGGGCGAGCCGCGCCCGCTCGCTCTGTTCGACGCGGTGCGCGTCGACTATTCGCTGCAGCGGCTGGTGCACTACACGGGGAGCGACTGGCGCCACGTGCAGCGCTGGATTCTACTCACCAACTACCACCGCTACGTCGACCGCTTCGTGCGCTGGGCGCGCGATCAACTCGGCGCCGGCGGTCCCTCCGCACGGCTTGTGCTGCCCGGCAATATCGTCATCGGCCCCGGGCATGCGCCGGACGAGGCGGACGTCCTGGTCGCGGGCAGCACCTGGCACCGCTTCCAGATGCCCGCCTATCATCTCACTGCGCCGGACGGCGAGGGGGTGAGCCTCGTCAACATCGGCGTCGGCCCGTCCAACGCCAAGACCATCACCGATCATCTCGCCGTGCTGCGCCCCAACTGCTGGATCATGGTGGGGCACTGCGGCGGCCTGCGTCAGACCCAGCACATCGGCGACTACGTGCTGGCGCACGCCTACCTGCGGCAGGACCACATTCTCGACGACGTCGTCCCGCCGGATATCCCCATCCCGGCTCTGGCGGAGATGCAGGTGGCGCTGCAGGACGCCGCTGCCATGGTCACGGGCGAGCGCGGGGAGGCATTGAAGCGGCGCCTGCGCACCGGCACCGTCGTCACCAACGACGACCGCAACTGGGAGCTGCGGTTCACTCAGGAGCGGCGGCGCATCAACTTGTCGCGCGCCATCGCCGTCGACATGGAGAGCGGCACGGTGGCGGCGCAGGGCTACCGGCTGCGCGTGCCCTACGGCACTCTGCTGTGCGTCTCCGACAAGCCGCTCCACGGCGAGATCAAGCTGCCCGGCACCGCCAACGTCTTCTACGAGACCGCCGTCGGCCAGCACCTGGAGATCGGCCTCAAGGCGCTCGACCTCCTGCGCGAGCGCCGCGACACCCTGCATTCGCGCAAGCTGCGCAGCTTCGACGAGCCGCCGTTCAGGTGAGGGCTGTCCTGCGGTCTCCCTCTAAAGTAGGGCCCTCGATTGATCGTGATCAATAACGCGGGTTAAGGCGCGCGGCTGGGAAGAGAGACACATTCCTCGTGCAACCGAGGTTCAGGAGGACGATGTGGCCACTCGCCAAGCGCCTTTGTACAAGCCGGTCTCGCGGCGGACGATCTTGAAGCAAACGGCGGCCCTGACTGCGGGCCTGGGTACTGCGTCGCTCTGCGGCGACTTGACTCCACCCTTCGCGGCCCAGGCCAGGGCGGCAGACCAACCGCCGATCGGCACCTGGCCGGCCGGCTCGTCGGGCAATTCGGTGACCGTCAGCATCGCGGTGCCGCGCACCGGCACCTATGCGGTGCAGGGCGAGGACGAGCTCAAAGGCTGGCAGCTCGCGGTCGAGCATATGAACTCCGGTCACGAGCTGATGAAGAAATTCTCGCCGAAGACCACGAAGGGCGTGCTCGGCAAGGAAGTGAAGATTGTCGTCGCCGACTCTGCCGCCAAGCCGAACAACGCGGTGCAGGCGCATCAGCACGCGATTACGGAGAACAAGGCCGTGTTGCTGACCGGCTCGACCTCGTCGGCGGTCGCGGTGGCGTCCAACAAGCTCGCGCAGCGCGAGCACATTCTCTACCTTGCCGGCATTTCGGGCTCGAACGACACCACCGGCAAGGACTGCGTGCGTTACGGCTTCCGCCAGAACTTCTATGGCGAGACCGCGGCGAACGCGATTGGCCCGGTGCTGGTCAAGCAGTTCGGCAAGAACAAGAAGGCGGCGTTCATGACGCCGGACTACACCTACGGCCACACCGTGACCAAGTCGGTCAATGAGTACCTGACCAAGAACGGCGGCTGGACGCAGGTCACCGATCAGGTGTCACCGCTCGGCACCCAGGACTTCAGCCAGTACCTCACCAACGTCGCCAACTCGGGCGCCGAGTTCATCATCAACGTGAACTGGGGTCGTGACGCGGTGCTGTCGGTGCAGCAGGCCAAGCAGTTCGGCCTGACGCCGAGGATGAAGATGGTGATCCCCTACCAGATTCCGTTCCTCGCCAAGGAAGCCGGTGCCGAGCTCATGGCGGGCGTTTTTGCCGCCACCGACTACTGGTGGACGCTGGAAGACAGGTATCCGCTGGCCAAGATGTTCAACGCGGAGTTTGTCAAGAAATACGGCTACCATCCCGAGTGGGGCGCGGAGAACGCCTATACCAGCTTTGCGCACTGGTCGCGCATGGTCCACGAGGCGGGCACTTTCTATCCGCCGGAGGTCATCAAGACCTACGAGAAGGGCGAGACCATTCCGTCGATGGTTGGCGACGTGCACTATCGTCCGCAGGACCACCAGTGCGTCCGTCCGGTCGTCATCGTCCGCGGCAAGGCGCCGGCGGACATGAAGAACAAGGAAGACTTCTGGGAGGTCCTCGAGGTCGTGCCGGGCGCGCCGCTGATGCAGAATCCGGATGCATTCGGCTGCCAGCTCGGCGATTATACCTGATCTCGCGCACGAGACAGGTGCAACTCCCGTGCGCGAGGTTCGCTGAGTGGTCAACTGGCCGAATTTCGTTTCGCAGCTCTTCAACGGTCTGGTGCTCGGCGCTTTGCTGGCACTGATCTCGTCCGGGCTGACGATCATCTACGGCACCCTCGGTGTGCTCAATCTCGCGCACGGCGCAATGTTCATGCTCGGCGGCTACGCCGGGTGGGTCGCGTTCACCTACACGAACTCCTTTATCGTGGCGCTGATCGCGGGCTCGCTTTTCGTGATGCTGGTCGGCGTCATCGTGGAGCGGGGCATTATTCGTTACTTCTACGGCAGACCGCCCGAAGACCAGCTGCTGGTCACATTCGGACTGGGCATCGTCTTCGTCGAGGGTGTGCGGTTCTTCTTCGGCAGCCTGTCGAAACTGATGCCGCCGCCGCCGGGGCTGGGCGGCATCACGCCGATCGGCTTCATGTTTTATCCCACCTACAGGCTGGCGCTGCTCGGCATCGTCGCGGTGGCGCTGCTGGCTCTCTATTTCGTCCTCTACCGCACGCGCATCGGATTGGTGGTGCGCGCCGGCATTGAG
>JBAPMW010001046.1:0-3809 GCA_049278815.1 Hyphomicrobiaceae bacterium | reverse complement strand
TCGTGGCGGTGACGGTGCCGCGCACTCCGTCGAGACGGCGTCCGAGAAGCGCCCAGGCACGAAATCGCGGTTGGGGAAGCGCCAGCGGTGATGCGGGGTCTTTGGGGATTTGGGCTTTGCTCCAACTCACGGAACCCTCGGTAGGGTATCGAATGTATGGAATGGAGGCGGCGAAGGTAGCGTCCACTCAAGCGTGGTAGCGCCTGGGCCCCAGGGGTTGTCCAGCGCCCGCACGCGCGCGATGAAATAGGCATAGACCATACTCAGAACGAAGATGATCGTGGCGGCGGCAGTGATATAGGATCCGATCGACGACACGTGGTTCCAGAACGAGAAGGCGTCGGGGTAGTCGGCGATTCGGCGTGGCATGCCGGTCGCTGGCCCTGCTGTCGGATTTAAGGGCTCGAACTTGCGGCAGGCTCTGCGGTTCCATCACAGATCGTCGCAGCGCCCCCCTTGCGTGTCGGCGGGGCCCCCGCTCAGGCAAGGGGGATGACTTACGACGTCCGGGGCTAACAGTGCGCCACCAGCCAGCCAGTGGCGTTCCACGCTAGAGGTGGGAGCCGTAGCGCCAAGGCTACGGCTCCCCGGTCTTCACCATCTGCCAGCCATGCCAATAATGACAGCCATCAGAGTGAAGAAGCCGAGCAGGATGAAGCCGAGCGTGCGAACTCCCTTCCTCTCCTCCCCGGGTGTGAGCTTGCGAATGGGTGATGCCTCGTCCTTTTACGATTGGGTGGACATGTGTCGATCCTTCATTGGGCAACGCTCTCGCACGCCGACGGCCCTCGCTTGATCAAGAGCAAGGCGAGCGTCAACAGCCCGAGTTGTCGGTTGCCGACGCTTCGCCGACATCCTCGCAGACGCCTGCGCACGGCTCGGGGCCGATGTGGGTCGCTACCCCTTCACCGCAAGGGACTTGCACCCTCTACTTCTTGCCGGTTGCGCCGTCGCACTCCGAAAACCTAAACAGACTGCCGTGAGCAAGCGCAATACTGCGTTCAGCCCGGCTACCGCGATCGCGTTCCAACGCGCCGGGAAACGACCGGCACACGTAAGCGCTCCCTTGCTCTGCCTCGGTGGGCTGTCCCGGACTGTCCAATACCTATTCTGGGCGTTTATCATTGGCCCTGACGAATGCTCAAGGCCCTCAAGCCCGGTCTGCATGAAGGGCTAGAGATCACTCCAGTGGAGCGCCGCTGTTGCCAACAGGAATTGCAGAACGCCTCGTCCGCAGGGCCCTGGTCGCAACCGCGCTTGTTGGCCTGGCTCTTGGCCTCGCCGCATGGTGGGCTGGCAACAGCAGTGCAGCCCAGTGGATCTGGGCAGCGGGCACCTTGCCGGTGGTCGTTGTGCTGCTCGTTTCCATGGTGCGCGACGTGCTGGCCGGACGCCTGGGGGTCGATGCCGTGGCATTCGTGTCGATGTCGGCCGCGCTCGTGCTGGGGGAGACGCTTGCCGGTGCCGTGGTGGCGGTCATGTACGCCGGCGGCAACGTGCTCGAGGATTTTGCCGTCGCTCGCGCCGAGCGCGACCTCAGGTCCCTGGTCGATCGGGCGCCGCGGACTGCGCATCGTCTTGTTGAGGGCGCAATCGAGGACATCCCGATCGAGAAGATTGCGGTCGGCGACGTTATTCTCGTCCGCGCCGGTGAGGTGATCCCCGTCGACGGCGTGGTCAGCAGCGCCAACGCCATGATCGACGAATCCGCTCTCACGGGCGAGCCGATTCCCGTCGATCGCCGTGCCGGCGAACCTGCGCGCAGCGGCACAGTCAACGCCGGGCAGACCTTCGACCTTAGAGCCACAGCCACGGCCGGAGAGAGCACCTATGCTGGCATTGTGCGCATGGTCACGGCAGCGCAGACCGCCAAGGCCCCCTTTATCCGACTAGCCGATCGCTATGCCCTGCTTCTCCTGCCGGCAACGCTGATCGTTGCTGGCGTTGCGTGGTTCCTTTCCGGTGACCCCATCCGCGGATTGGCTGTCCTGGTTGCGGCCACGCCGTGTCCGCTTATCCTCGCGGCACCGGCCGCGTTCATCGCCGGCGTGTCGCAGGCCGCGCGCCGCGGCATCCTGATCAAAGGGGGTGGGCCGCTGGAGGCGCTCGCTCGGACGCATACCGTCATGTTCGACAAGACGGGCACGCTCACCGTCGGCGGCGCACGGCTGGTCGCAGTCGAGACGGCGCCCGGTGAAAGCGCGGACGAAGTCTTGCGTCTGGCCGCGTCACTCGAACAGGCGTCGCACCACGTGGTAGCAACTGCCATCGTTGCCGCCGCCATGGCCAAGGGCCTCAAGCTGGATATCCCCACTCACATTCGCGAGACCATGGGGTCCGGCATCGAAGGTCAGATCAACGCCAGGCAGGTGAAAGCCGGTTCGCATCAGCTCGTCTACGGTTCCCGGAAACAAGAGGATTGGGCCGTGCGCGCGCTGCGACGTGCCGCTTGGCGCTCGGCGCTGAGCGTGTTCGTCGCCGTCGACGGCCGTCCTGTCGGCGCGCTGCTGCTTGGCGACGAGCTCCGGCGCGAGACGCCGCGTGCCATCCAGGCCCTGCGCAGCGCCGGGGTGGCGCGGATCGTGATGGTGACGGGAGACCGTGCAGATGCTGCCGAGACGATCGCCGCAGCCCTCGACCTCGATGCGGTGCTTGCCGACCGTGTCCCCTCCGACAAGGTCGACGCCGTTGCAGTCGAGCAGCGCCTCAATCCGACGCTGATGATCGGCGACGGCATCAACGATGCACCCGCGCTGGCCAAGGCCGATGTCGGCATCGCCATGGGCGCCCGCGGCGCCAGTGCCTCGTCGCAAGCCGCCGATGTCGTCATCCTGGTCGACCGCCTGGATCGCGTGTCCGATGCCGTTGCCATCGCCAGGCGGACGCGCGGCATCGCGGTGCAAAGCATCGTTGCCGGCATGGCCATGTCGGGGGCTGCAATGGCGGCGGCGGCAGTGGGTTGGCTGCCGCCCGTTGCCGGAGCCCTCACCCAGGAGGCCATCGACGTTGCGGTGATCCTCAATGCGCTTCGCGCGCTCAGTCCGGGCCGTAGGCTGGGCCGGCACGCCATGTCGGCGGCTGCCGCGCGCGAGCTCCGGGAAGACCACGAACGCCTCGAGCTCCAACTCAACCGCTTGCGGGAGATTGCCGACGCGCTCGACGACGCGGAGCCCTCGGCAGCTGTGACGCTGATAGTCGAGGCGAACACGATCATCGCCCGCCAGATCGTGGCGCATGAGCGCGAGGATGAGAGCGCCGTCTATCCGCGCCTTGCCAGGTTTCTGGCCGACGGGCACGGCTTGGGGGCAATGAGCCGGGCGCACCGCGAGATCATGCATCAAGCCAGGCTGCTGGCTCGCATCGTCGACGGGCTCACCCTCGCCGACGCCGATCGATACCTCGTCCGCGACGCCCAGCGCGTGATCGAGGCGATCGAGGCGCTGGTGCGCATTCACAACGCGCAGGAAGAAGACATCTACGAGCATGCTGCGATCGCTTAGGAAACCGGGCGATCAGCGGTGCATCGCGGCGAGGACTTCTTGGGGTCAGGTCCGACCTGCCAGCAAGTGGACGATCTTAGAGCAATGTGACCACGCGGCGGAGCGTTACGGCGAAGGATCTCGGCTTCTGTCGCGGACGCCAAGCCTCACCACTCATTCTTCGTGCCGGAGGTGGCGTTGCGCGCTCGCACCTGCTAGGTGACGAGCCGTCGCTCGCTGAAGGAAACCGCAATTCCGGAACTCGCCGCCACGCGCCTTCGTTCTCCAAACCGGATCAAGTCAACCTGGATCTCTGTTGAGGTGGGTGCC